>NZ_JBJYIN010000048.1:0-280 GCF_046237015.1 Pectobacterium hainanensis | reverse complement strand
AGCGAAAAGACGACCTTCCTGGGCTACCGCCGCGAGAACGGGCGCGTGGGCGTGCGCAACCACGTCGTCGTCCTGCCCGTGGACGACCTCTCCAACGCGGCGTGCGAGGCCGTGGCGCACAACATCAATGGGACGATGGCGATCCCGCACCCCTACGGCCGGCTGCAGTTCGGGGCCGACCTGGACCTGCACTTCCGCACGCTCATCGGCGCGGGATCGAACCCGAACGTGGCGGCGGTGGTGGTGATCGGCATCGAGGAGGGGTGGACCAAGCGCGTGG
>NZ_JBJYIN010000047.1:0-282 GCF_046237015.1 Pectobacterium hainanensis | reverse complement strand
CCAGGCTCTTTAGCGATGTTACGGCTACTGCCCTGACGCACCTGTGTAATCGTTGGTTTAACCACAAACGATATATAGTGGTGACAAAAAACAAGTTATGTATTCTGAAGGATCATGTATGGCAGTTAATCAGGCGAGGATTTTCGAGCAGCTTGAACAGATAACCCACGAGCTTAATCGCGACGAATTCATTTACGGTTTTATGACCGCATTTGATTTTCCTAAATCAACAATTACGCAGATGAGCGTTATCGGGCGATCTGGCATTCTCCTTCCTTTTGA
>NZ_JBJYIN010000046.1:0-304 GCF_046237015.1 Pectobacterium hainanensis | reverse complement strand
CCTTACCAAGAAGATGTGGATTGAGTGAAGTGCTCACACAGATTGTCTGATGAAAGAAACGAGCAAAAGCGTCAACAAAGTACGGTGTCGTGTCCCCTTCGTCTAGAGGCCTAGGACACCGCCCTTTCACGGCGGTAACAGGGGTTCGAATCCCCTAGGGGACGCCAGCGCATCCGACCATTCCGGTGAAAGCGGGGGTCTTCAGTAAGTCAACCACTTACCTCATATCTTAAAACTGATTAGCAATAGTCAGGGTTTAAGATATTGCTCTTTAACAATCTGGAACAAGCTGAAAATTGAAACA
>NZ_JBJYIN010000045.1:0-375 GCF_046237015.1 Pectobacterium hainanensis | reverse complement strand
CCTTACCAAGAAGATGTGGATTGAGTGAAGTGCTCACACAGATTGTCTGATGAAAATAACGAGCAGAAATACCGCGACAGGCTTGTAGCTCAGGTGGTTAGAGCGCACCCCTGATAAGGGTGAGGTCGGTGGTTCAAGTCCACTCAGGCCTACCAACTCTTGTGTGAGTGGTATGTCAGGTAACTGCAAGTAGAGATGGGGCTATAGCTCAGCTGGGAGAGCGCCTGCTTTGCACGCAGGAGGTCTGCGGTTCGATCCCGCATAGCTCCACCATTAAAAAGACTTCAGAGCGTATTGGAAACAGTATGCTGCGAAGTATTTTGCTCTTTAACAATCTGGAACAAGCTGAAAATTGAAACAATGAATAATTGTAAA
>NZ_JBJYIN010000044.1:0-492 GCF_046237015.1 Pectobacterium hainanensis | reverse complement strand
ATTTTAACCAGAGAACTCTATTAAGCGGTAAGACTAAATTCAGGGGGGACTACAGCTCCAAATACTGGCGGCTTTCCTACCGTTTTGAGAAAAAGCAAAAACTATTAGCGTTGGGGGTATACCCAGCTATCTCTTTAAATGAAGCTAGATCTCGTCGTGATGAAGCTCGTAAGCTTGTTGCTAATGGTATTGATCCCAGTGCAAAGAAAAAAGCAGAAAACACAGCCCAAGACAAAAAAAAGAACCTCACTCATTCCTTTGGTGTGATCGCTCTCGAATGGACGAAAACCAAAACAAAATGGTCAGAAGACTATAGAGTCAAGGTATGGCGACGTATTGAAACCTATCTTCTTCCAGAACTTGGACAACAGGATGTATCAGAACTTGATACTAGCAATCTACTCCTCCCTCTCAGAAAAGTTGAAAAGTTAGGCTACTGATCCTACCCACGTAATGTGGACACAGCCCTAAGCGAGGTTCTGGTTTTCAAAT
>NZ_JBJYIN010000043.1:0-715 GCF_046237015.1 Pectobacterium hainanensis | reverse complement strand
GTTGCATTTGATGGTACAAAAGATATTACGCTGACTCCAGAAAACCTCGGTTTTGGAGAAGAGGCATTTTTGTATATTGGCGGTACATCATCGGCACCGCTAGAGGTGAAAATGGGTAATTCATTAGTGTTTGATAATCCCTATTCTGGCAAACGAGTGACATTCATTCCGCAATTAAAAGTCACGTCAGCTTCTGATTCTATATCTCGATGGGTTGATGTTACGTGGTATCAGGAGAGCAACTACGGACGAGGTGTAAACGTCACCGTCACATCAGATGGAAAAATTGGAATTTATTGCGGTCATAGCTCATTGCTTCAGGTTAGCGAATTGGCAAGCGGAATACCAAAGGGGTTATTGCCAAGCGGCAACGTAACTAGTGCGCCGTTCCGCCTGCGTGTTATTTGATGATGCGGCCGATGGCCGCAACACTTTAGACACTATCAATAACCGATCGCAAACCAATAAACATCAGTATTAGTCCATAACTCTGCACCCGTTTTTGATACGTTATGTATTTTTATTGAGTACTGTGCATCTCTTCCAGAATAATGCGCGTGATGTGTAGCAGTCATATTTAAGCACGCGGTTTTGAATGGCATCGGAAACTCAATTGCATAGTCACCGGATCCGACCGCTGCACCCCACTGAATAACCAACCCGCTAGGTAATTTTTGATAACCATTCTCTTCAAGTAGCGCTTCTGCAAAACCGA
>NZ_JBJYIN010000042.1:0-764 GCF_046237015.1 Pectobacterium hainanensis | reverse complement strand
AAAACCTCGGTTTTGGAGAAGAGCTTTTTTTGTATGTCGGTGGTAGTGCATCATCACCGCTAACGATCAAGACGGGACAATCGTTAATATTTGATAATCCGTATACTAGAAAATCCGTTACATTTATTCCGCAAATAAAAATAACATCGAAATCAGACGGTGTAGAGCGCTGGATCGATGTGACGTGGACATTTGAAAATAATTATGGGCGCGGCATCAGTGTGGTTGTAACATCAGATGGAAAAATAGGTATTTATGTCGGTTATCACTTAATAATGAACAATGCTCAAATATCGTCCGGGATTGCAGCGCAATTATTACCGAATACAGCAATAGCTGAAGCATCATTCCGTCTACGCGTAATTTGATAATCAGCCCGTTAGGGCTGATTTCTTATCTGAATATGCGAAAAATCAGCGCCCAACAGGCCAGTTCAGCGTCTGTGTTTATGATTGCTAATTTTCCATTATTTTTTTGCAACCCGAAAATTCCGTTATTACCGATATTATATTGAACGCTAGTATCAGACAGGCTTGGAACATTCATTAATGTACGTGTAACATTATTTGCTACTGATGCAGAACAGAATCCAACTCCGATATCGCCGGGTGAATAACCATTGCTGTCTGATATACATTTAAATATCACATCAAACTGACACCGGAACGGGTCTATATTTTTTAGTCCATGCGGAGCTGAGATAACAGCTTCTTTCGATAACGCGAATTCACCAGAAATCCAGACTTCTCCAAAACCGAGGTTTT
>NZ_JBJYIN010000041.1:0-860 GCF_046237015.1 Pectobacterium hainanensis | reverse complement strand
CTGGTAGAGAGTTTACTCACTTAGTCGCGTGTCCACTAATGCTGGGTAAGATCAAATGCAGGGTTAAGCCCGGTGCAATTTGAGGAAGGAAACCTCGCTTAAGGCTGTGTCCACCGTTGCTGGGCAAGATCAGTCTACACTAAGTCACTTTTTGAGTAACAATCTGTAGACCCGTGTCTTGTACAAGACTGGTTGAAAAGAAGTTCACCGCCAGGCAGAAGCAAACAGCAGACTTTCGACAGGCGTTGTCTATCCCTCAGTGTCAAGATAGTTGTCACCCCCTATGAAAAACCAATTTGAGGGCCACGGAGTGACAAATGAAACGTATTTCCCCTGAACGCAAGGCCGCGACGCTAGCAAAATTACTGCCTCCTTACAATATGACCGTTTCCGCCGTTGCACAAATGGAAGGGATATCGGAAGCTACCCTGTATAACTAGCGTAATCAGGCTAACAGGAGGGAAAACAGGTGCCCGGTGCAGACAAGAACAGTGGCCTGTGGCGGCCCGATTGCCACCATTGTGGAAACCGCCACCATTCAGAGACCGAACTGTCAGAAACGGGGAGTTTTCATATTAATAGTTATTCAGACAATTCCAATCTGGAAGTTAATAATTTCCCTGGATAAAGTACGAATCTCATTTTCATCTTTAACCAAATAAAACCAAGAGTCGTAAACACTGGCTTGGTCAAGCATATCAAGATCGCTAATCTCTGATAGTGCAATTGTTAGCTCTCCAATCATGAACATCCCAAGCCAAGCAACTGATTGTTTCATCAAATCTGAATCATTCAATTCTTCGATTGTAGTCCCTCCGGTTTTTAGTACCACCGCCAATGAGGATCTCCGGCCACTTTTT
>NZ_JBJYIN010000040.1:0-1200 GCF_046237015.1 Pectobacterium hainanensis | reverse complement strand
TGTAGTCCCTCCGGTTTTTAGTACCACCGCCAATGAGGATCTCCGGCCACTTTTTGCCGCGCATAGATAACAGGCGGCATATCACCCAGTGAGCTATGCGGGCGTTCTTCGTTATATTCTGTGCGCCAGTCCTCTGTGAGCTCGCGCACTTCAGACAAGGTTCTGAACAGATACATATCGAGAATTTCTGTTCGTAGCGTTTTGTTAAATCGCTCGATAAATCCGTTCTGCATCGGCTTTCCGGGCTGAATAAAATCGAGTATCACACCGTGGCGTTCTGCCCATTCAGCTAAGGCCGCGGCGGTGAGCTCTGGCCCATTGTCACTTCGTATAAAAGCCGGGTAGCCTCGTTCTGCGCTTAATCGTTCCAGAATGCGCACAACACGATGAGCCGGTATATTTAAATCAACGTCGACGGCCAGCGCTTCCCGATTAAAGTCATCAACGACGTTAAATAACCTGAATCGCCGCCCATCGCTCAAGGCATCACTCATAAAATCAACTGACCAACAGTGGTTCATTTTATGCGGTATAACCAATGGCTGTGGATGCCTGTTAGGTAAACGTTTTTTCCCTTTGCGCCGAAAGTTGAGTTTTAACAATCGATAGATCCGGTAAACCCGCTTTGTATTCCACCGTAACCCTGCCTGTCGTAACTTATTGAACATAAGTCCAAAACCATAGGCCGGATACTGATGCGCCAGTTTTTGTAGCGCCTCGACTACAGGCAGATCCCGTGCCGTGTTCGGGCAATAATGCAACAGACTTCGACTGATACCGATAATCCGGCACCCGCGTCGTTCGCTGGTCTGATGTTCCGTCATAACATAACGCACCAGCTCACGCTTCGCAGGCACCGTTAAAGTTTTTTTGAAACAACATCCTTAAGAATTTCATGATCTAAGCTCAGGGATGCGTACATTTGCTTTAATCGGCGATTTTCCTCTTCCAACTCTTTCATCCGTTTGATATCAGAAGACTCCATGCCGCCATATTTGGATTTCCAGTTGTAATAGCTGGCTTCCGATACACCGTTTTCTCGGCACACATCCTTCACATGCCGGCCACCTTCAACTTCTTTCAGAACCCGCAGGATCTGAGTTTCAGTGAAACGCGCTTTCTTCATGATGAGCCTCCGTTGGTTGTATTTTAACCAGAGAACTCTATTAAGCGGTAAGACTAAATTCAGGGGGGACTACA
>NZ_JBJYIN010000004.1:0-288618 GCF_046237015.1 Pectobacterium hainanensis | reverse complement strand
TTCGGGTGACTGAACGCAGCCAACGCACATGCAACTTGAAGTATGACGGGTATAGTGGCAACAACATCAAATCAGAACCGATACCCTACACCAAACATAAAGACCCACGGATCTAACCGGGTTTTGACCGTATAGGTGTCACCGCCTGCTTTAAATTTCACGTCCGTATCAATATCCATCCACCAAACGGACATATTTAACAGCCAGTTTTCATCCAGGTTATAATCCAGCCCCGCCTGTGTGGCGAGTCCCCAAGAATTTTTCAAACTTAGATCGCTAACGCCTGCGTCCTTACCACGTTGATTGAACTTCTCATCAAAGAACATAGTGTAGTTCAGGCCGACACCGAGATAAGGCCGAAGTTTATCTTCTTTTTCACCAAAGTAATATTGAGCCATCAGAGACGGTGGCAAATGTTTCACTTCAGCAATCGTTCCACCAAGGCTCGTCAGCCCCACCTTATGGTTAAACGGTGTCGCTGCCAATAATTCGACACCAACGTTATCCGTTACCATATAACTGAAAGTTAGACCAAGCTGAGTATTATTATCAACCTTAAACGAGCCCAAACTTCCCATGACATTATCAGAACCTTCTACGGGACGAACCGTCGCCGATCCCCCACGGATAATGACATCACCAGCTTGGTGTGCCTGTGCAAACGTTGATATCAGTGACGCTGACAGTAGTAATAAAGTCGCTTTTTTCATTACCCACTCCATTTGTATGGTTTACATTTCGAGCGCAATATACCTCTATAGAGGTATTCTTGTTTTAAGCCAGATCACATCCTTTAAAGGATTTCCTCAAAAAAAGAATGGCATCAAATTAATCTAACTCTTTCAATTTCAATAAATTGATCCATATCAAAAACGAGTAAAAATACATAAAATGCGCTGTCAGTAAATTCCCCTCCCCATCCTACTCATTAGGCGGTAGATTTTTATCTTTCCTAACGCGATGCAATCGCTGATCAAAGTCGGTGGTGAAATCAAATGAGCGATAACGCCTGTATGCACTGTGGTGCCTGCTGCGCTTATTTCAGGGTATCTTTTTATTGGGCAGAAGCTGATGATGGTGAAGGCTCAGTCCCTTCGCTATTAACTGAACCCCTTTCTCCTTTTTTACGGTGCATGGCCGGAACAAATAATAAAAAATCACGTTGTGCCGCATTGAAAGGGGAAATAGGCGAATCCGTTAGTTGTTCTATTTACGCCAACCGCCCTTCACCTTGTCGCGAATTCATGCCATCGCTGGAAGAAGATCAGATAAATGATGCTTGTAACCGCGCCCGAGCACATTATGGATTACCACCATTAGCAACAACGCTGACTCTCCAAACAGGAAAATAGTCATTAATGGACACATCACAAAGCTGACAGGGTGCCACAGCCCTGCGGAACAGGTTACAATCAGCAGTTGAGTCTAATTGATTATTTATCCCAAGGAGTTTTCATGCCTATCACGGCTAACACTTTATACCGTGACACAATGAACTTTACGCGTAACCAGTTCCTCAGCATCTTACTGATGGCGCTGCTGACAGCGTTCATTACGGTCATCATGAATCATGCTATGTCCCCTAGTCGTGAAGCGTTACAGATATTGCAGAGCACAAGTAGCGATCTGTCGTCTTCTGTAGAACTGGGCATGGCAGAGTTAATTCAGCAGATGACACATGAGCAAAAAATAGTATTGCTGAAAGCATTGTCGGCAGATACCTTCTCCGCACTGGCTGGCAACACCTTGCTAACGGGCGGTATTCTGATGTTAATTCAGATGGTATCGGCTGGAAATCGGACTAGCGCATTGCGGGCAATCGGGGCTTCAGCGCCGTTTTTACCTCGTTTGTTCTTACTCGTTCTTCTTTGCACCTTATTGATTCAGTTGGGCATGCTGTTTCTAGTCATCCCGGGGATATTATTGGCCATCGCGCTTAGTTTATCCCCGATAATAGCCGTCACAGAAAAATGCGGTGTTTTCAGTGCGATAAAAGCCAGTTCAACACTGGCCTACAATAACTTCAAAACCACCGCGCCTGCGGTCATTCTTTGGATTTTAGCGAAGATTGCCATCTTATTGTTGGTAACAAAATTACCCATGTTTTCACCTACTGTCTCTGCCGTGATCTTAAATGGCATGAGTAATTTGGTTTCAGCGATCTTAATGATCTATTTATTCCGCCTGTATATGTTGCTGCGGTCTTGATACCACCGTGCGCCACTCACGCTCTGTGGCGCACTTTATCCTTTCGCCCTATGGGCTGAACATCCAATCGTAATTTTCTGCAAATTATTACCCTATTCAGAGGACCGTGCTTCACAATAAGGTTATGCACGTTGTGTGAAAACTAACGTATCTGCAACTCGCCGTATGACGGGTATAATGTCTCAGTTATCGGATAGCCATCAGACTATCCTCCATAAATCGTTGAATGACGGATTGATATAATGAAGCAACTTCTTGATTTTCTGCCTCTGGTCGTTTTTTTTGTTGTTTACAAACTGTACGACATCTACATCGCTTCAGGGGCATTGATTGCGGCAACGGCGCTTGCACTGATTGTGACTTGGTTTGTCTACCGTAAAATAGAAAAGATGACATTAGTCACTTTTGTGATGGTTGCCATTTTCGGGACACTCACATTGGTATTCCACAACGATCAGTTCATTAAATGGAAAGTCACCATTATTTATGGTTTATTTGCCATTGCCTTGTTAGTCAGCCAGTTCATCATGAAGAAAACGCTGATCCAGAGAATGCTGGGGAAAGAGTTAACATTGCCGGAAGCCGTGTGGGGAAAACTGAATGTTTCATGGGCGTTGTTCTTCCTGGTATGTGGGCTAGTCAACATTTACATTGCGTTTTGGATGCCACAAAACGTATGGGTTAATTTTAAAGTTTTTGGTTTGACCGGATTTACCCTGTTATTCACGTTACTTTGTGGCATCTATATTTATCGCCACTTGCCTGGTGACGAGAAAAACTCAGAAGAGAAAGAAAGCAAACATTGATGGCCGCTGTCCTCTGATGGTAGAAAAATAAACGCATCACCATCAGGAACGATGACCGAGAATGGTATCGACTGACAACACCATTGTAACTTTATAATTCAACAAAATTAATTGATACGATAATGAGCAAACAAGATAGGTTACCTCAGGGCGAACTAGTGCTTCGTACATTAGCGATGCCGGCCGATACGAATGCGAATGGCGATATTTTTGGTGGATGGTTGATGTCACAAATGGACATCGGTGGTGCTATTTTGGCGAAAGAGATGGCCGAAGGCCGTGTCGTTACTGTCCGAGTCGATGGGATGTCATTTTTAAAACCCGTGGCGGTAGGTGATGTTGTTTGTTGCTACGCCCGATGCCTGCGCACCGGACGTAGCTCAATCAATATTAATGTAGAAGTCTGGGTGAAGAAGGTCTCATCAGAACCGATCGGCCAACGTTATCGCGCAACAGAAGCGTTATTCACCTATGTCGCCGTTGATGAAGAGGGCCGCCCACGCGAACTTCCCACCGGCAGAAGTCATTTTACGCAAGATAAAGCCCTGGCATAAAAGCCGCTTCAATAGCGTTAGTTATCTTCGTTACCAGGCCCATTTATGGGCCTTTTTTTATTGTGGTCTTTCTGCTACCGACCACCTGATTTTTTTAGAACGTTTCCCAGTTTTTGCTATTTCTTACTTGACTCGAAGAGCCCGTTGACAACGCGAGAACGGGTGACTTTAGCTTAGGTTTGCCGTGTTTTTCCACTGGAGACAATGCGTGGGAATTTCGAGTCACAGGCAACCGAAAAACGGATACAGCTTCAGTCAGCAGACGGGCCTGCTCTTCAAGTGAGGCCGCCGCCGCGGCAGATTCCTGTACTAACGCGGCATTTTGCTGTGTCACACCATCCATTTCAGAAACAGCCTGACCGACCTGACTAATCCCCCGGCTCTGCTCATCTGACGCAGACGATATTTCACCCATGAGATCGGTCACTCGAGCAACAGCAGTCACAATGCCATCCATGTTTTCCCCTGCTCGGGCGACCAACGATGCACCGACGCCGACACGCTCAACAGATTCTGCAATCAACGTTTCAATCTCTTTTGCTGCTTGTGCACTACGTTGTGCTAAATTCCTCACCTCCCCGGCAACAACGGCAAACCCTCGCCCTTGCTCGCCAGCACGAGCGGCTTCAACGGCCGCGTTTAATGCCAGGATATTAGTCTGAAACGCGATGCCGTTGATGACACTAGTAATATCAGCAATTTTCTTTGAACTGTGTGTAATGCTGTCCATGGTATGGACAACTTCACCAATAATCTCGCCGCCTTTTTGAGCCGTTACCGATGCACCTTGGGACAGCGTATCCGCCTGATGAACATTTTCAGTATTCTGTTTTACCGTCGCACCGAGTTGTTCCATACTCGCCGCAGTTTCTTCTAATGCTGCTGCCTGCTGTTCCGTTCGCGAAGAGAGATCACTATTGCCGACACTGATTTCACTCGCGCCTTGATAAATTGATGCGGCGCTATCACGAATAGCAGAAACCGTACGAATCAGGCTTTCCTGCATTTCGCGCAGATAAGGAATCAACTGGCCAACGTTATTACGACCGAAATCGGCAATCGTTTCGCTCAAATTGCCTGCGGCCAACGTTTGAAATTGAGATTTAATGGTTTCCAACGGACGAAGAATATAAATCGACAGATAACGATCGGTCAGCACCAAAATAGCCAATCCCAGTATCAATGCCGATATCAGCATAACCTGGCTATTTCTGACTAATGTATCAACCAGACCCAGCGTGTCCCGCTGCATCACTGCCTCTTCATATTTATCTGAAGCGGCTCCCAACGCGAGTGCTAATTGATTATAACGTCCTCTGAGTTGCAGTTTGTAATCGTCAAACCGTTTTTCTTTTACCATAACCAGTAAGGAGTCAAGCGATTGATCGATTAATGTTTCCCATGCAATGGCAACGTCTTTTTCTATCGGTAAATCAGCGCGCTTTTTAAACTCATTCAACGCTTTTTTGGACTCAGAAATCGCGTCGCTGGCTCGCTGTAATGCCTTTTCTCCTTCCTCAATATCATTGATTTCGAAAAGATCAATGGCCCGGCTCATCCGAATAACAGCACGAAGTTGCTGATCGTTACCATCACTAATAAAATCGAAGGTTTGCTTTTGGTCCTCACTGGATTCCAACAGATGAGTAACCTGGTTCAATGACGAGAGTGTGAGTGCGGATACTCCACTCCATAGCACTAAAAATGCCCCCAATATCGCGAGTAATACGGCTCTTATCGCCGTGTTTTTTAAAAAGCGCATCATGCTATTCCTTGTTAATGATTCCTATAATGTAAGAGCGACTGTGACCCGGTGTTTCATTCCCAGAAATGCGCCACAGCCGCCCTTTTTATGTTGTTATTGTTGTTATCAAGATTTCCACTGGTGTTGAACGCAATAACCCTCTTAACCTGAAAAAATGTACTGTCAGAAACAGGTCATTTAATTTGGCTAATCAGGATTATTATCGGTTGATTATATTGAATACTTTATTTTTGATCGTCAATGTCGATCGAAAATAAATTTACAATAGAATTTAGCTATCAATAATCAGTTATTGATCGCTGATTACTTTTTAATATCTGAAATAAAATTAATATATATTTCAAACAGATAAAACAATTTTAATATTTAGCAAGCTACTAATTAGTTGAGAATGTTTATTGGCGACAGAATGATTTCCTCATGCAGAGGATTCGTTGCAAACAAAGACGTTAAACGACGAGATATCTATTTATCTGTCTAATCAATTTAAAAAGTAGAAGAAAGGTGAATCCCCGATAGAAGTTATCAGTTAGGCGTGATATCAGTTTGATAAATTAATAGATTATGGATTAAGTCCACATAAATCTTGAGGCGGAAGGGATTAAAAAATTATAAAAAAAATTTATATTTTAGCCTGCAACCTATCATCATGGCCGCGGTATCGTAGCTCATGATGGTAGGTCATCATTTTTTGATCGGAAAGATTCAGTAACCCAATTAATGCTGTTTGTTTAAGGATCATCCCTGAGATAAACAGGCAAGCAACGTTATTCTACCGCTGCTCCACCATCGATTTTAAAGACAACCGTAACTACTAAATCCTTCCCAGGCTTATTAGCTTCATAGCGCCACTTTCGCATCGCCTGTTTGATATCGCGTTCGAACATATTGCGAGGCTCAGCAGAAAGCACACGGACATTATCCACCCGCCCTGCGCTATCAACATCAAATTGCATTCTAACCCGACCTTCCACCCGCAATGCAAATGCACGAGCTGGGTATTGCGGCTGAGCACGGTTCAACGGTCTGGGCCCTGTCGATTGAGTACTTGCTGACGGTGCTGGTGCCTGCTGCACTGGCGCATTGTTAACGCTACGCGTTGGAGTCTCGCTGGTAAACGGAGACGGTGGTTGCTTTTCAACCGATGGCTCGCGCTTGACGGGTTTCGGCTGTTCAACCTTTTTCACCGGCTTCGGTTTAGGTTTTGGCTTAGGTTTGGGTTCTGGTAACGGCACGGCTACAGGTTCAGGCAACGGCTCCGGTATTGGCTCTGGCTCTGGTTCCGGCTGTTTTACAGGCTCAGGTTCAACAGGGGCAGGCATTGCAGCAGGAGCAGCCTCAAATGCGGCAGGATTAACCATCACCACACTGATTGGTTTCGATTCTTGTGGCAGTTCGATCGCGTTATTGAATGACGCGTACAGTAAACCAGCGATCAGCGAGCCGTGAACACCCACAGAAAGAACAAATGGCCATGAATAACGGCGGGTAAAATGAAACGTTGTATGCGGCATAGTATGTCTTTATCCTCTTTGCCGCCCAAGTTTAAATGCAAATAGCAATCATATTCAATAACAACCCGAGTAATTGTTAAAAAAAACAAATATAGGTTGGGTTGACACCGTTTTACTACATCAATAATGCGAGATTTTTCCTTACGTCTCGGTGCCATATGATAACTTACATACCCAAAATAATTCGAGTTGCATGAAGGCGGCAAGTGAGGGACAAATTCGTCGGGAACGAATTTGACCAGCCTTTGGCTGGCCTCTGGTGAGAGACAGGATGTCTCTCATTTAATCCCGATGAGCTTACTTGAGTAAGTGATTCGGGTGAGTGAGCGTAGCCAACGCACAGGCAACTTGAAGTATGACGGGTATATACCTGTTTTACTTTCTCTGTATATGAGGTTTCTTATGCTTTATGTTATCTATGCCGAAGACCATGCCGGATCGCTGGAAAAACGTTTGGCGGCACGCCCTGAACACCTTTCTCGTCTGACACAATTGCAAGATCAAGGTCGGTTACTGACCGCTGGCCCGACACCCGCAGTCGACAGCGAAAACCCCGGAGAGGCCGGTTTTACCGGTTCAGTTGTCATCGCAGAATTTAATTCGCTAGATGAGGCGAAATTATGGGCTGAAGCGGATCCTTACCTTGTTGCTGGTGTTTATCGGCATGTTCAGGTTAAACCTTTCAAGAAAGTTTTTTAATCTATAAATTGACCGTGGTCATTGTATTTTTATCAATAATTACCACGGTTTCACTTATTTCATCCATTGTGTTAACTCAGGAAAAACTGAAATATTTTAGTCATTTAACAATGCTAGTTTGAAGTCTGTCTATAAGTAGAGAACCAGACTATATGTTAACGTCCACGACCTCGCACACGAGCATTTTGACGAAAAAACGCCACCGCCGGTTGGGCATTCTTTCCGGCTTGTTATTCGTCATCGGGCTGTTTTCTGTACTACAAGTGGTTTCCGTCGGTATCATTTCCCAAACCATGTCACAGGTAAAATCAGACATTTCAGCCAATGAAGACCTGCGCCAACAGCAGGCACTGATGGATAAAGCCAGGATGGCAATCATGAACGCCAGTGACAAACTGAATCGAGCGGGTATTTATCTGCTTGTTGATAAAGAAACCGGTTCTGAAGGTAGTTGGCACAGCTTAATGGACGAAGCAGAAGCATCATTAACACAAGCTCAGATGAATTATCAATTATTAGACAAATCCTCAACAGACCTGACGGGTGAGCAAACACTCAGTGATTTAAAGAAAAGCTATCATCAGCTATACAACGGATTGATCGAGCTAGCTCAAGGCATAAAATCCACAAACAGTATCGATATTTTCTTTATTATTCCTATTCAGGCTTATCAAAACGACTTCACCCAAAAATACTCACACTATTTGCAAAGCAATGATGCATTGCAACAGCAGCACGGACAGCAATTTCTGTCCTCTCTCGATCGCGCCCAGTTGATATTTATGTTGGTATTAGGCGTATTACTCGCCGTATCCATTGCAGTTTGGCTTGGCGTCAGTCGTATTATCATTCGTCCTCTGACAAAAATTATCCAGCATTTACAACGTATTGCTGCCGGAGATCTCTCTCAAACGCTTCAATTGGAAAAAATGGGAACGCGAGAAATTAATCAGTTACATAGCAATGTCATCCAAATGCAAAACGGACTGATTGATTTAGTCAACCGCGTCAGACAGAGCGTAGACAATATGATGAGTCAGGTTGATCATGTGGCCCGCGATAACCAGACGCTTTCAGAACAAGCTATTAAACAGTCGAATGAATTGAAAGCGACCACCGAACATATTGTTCAATTAAGCCACCACCTTGAACAAAACGCCGAACACACCCAGCAAGCCAGCCAACATGCCGCTGATGCCAGCAATATCGCGGTGTATGGTGAAACGATGATGGACGAAGTCAAAGCGGCGATGTCGGACATTACCGGCAGAACCAAGGAAATGACAGAAGCCATCGGAATGATTGAAAGCGTCGCCTTTCAGACACACATCCTATCGTTGAATGCCGCGATTGAAGCTGCCAGAGCGGGTGAAATGGGTCGAGGATTTTCTGTTGTAGCCCGGGAAGTCGGCACATTAGCATCACAAAGTAGTCACTCGGCACAAAACATTAATGCCCTTATTCGAGATTCAGACCACAGTGTTGAAACCGGTACCCTGTTGGTGAAAAAACTTAATGACAGTCTGCAAGAAATCATTCATGCAGCAAAAGGCACCAGCACATTTCTCAGTGAGATATCAGAAATATCGCACCAACAAAATCAGAGTATTTATGAAGTAACCAGTCGGATCAGCACACTGAATGACAGTGTCCGACAAAATGCCGATCAGGTTGAAGCCTCTGCGATGACCTTTTCATCGTTGCTGGAACAGACCGAACAACTCAATATGAGCGTTTCCCTCTTTCAGCTTCCGTCTGATGAAGAGTCACTTGCTAAAATGTCAAATGACACATTGATATCCGCATTATCCTGACGCTCAAAGAATCAACTCACCTTCCCCGGAACAAAAACCTCACCATAAGACGTTTTGTTCCGGGAAGATTTCGACAAGATAATATCGTTATAAAACATACCTGCCGTGATATCAGACCCTATTAATCTTGGGTCTTCAAGCCATCACCATTCATACGCGACTGCATACAGCAAAGCACGCCGCTGGTGCTTTTGTTGCAAATAACGTGCGTAGTGAATATGGCGATAAGTACGAGACTGAGCCTCCAACCAGCGACTTCTCCGACGCTGGACCTGACGTAACATCCGCCAACGGCTCACTTCATTCCGACTGCGTTTCATGGGTAACACTCTTTTATCGACAACTTACGTCGACCATTATAGATCCTTCATATCGCGATCCAAGCGATGTTTAAATTTGTCTGAACAGAAAAACCATCAACAACGCTAATTTATTCAGACCAAAGGCATTTCCCCTTTCATAAAACTATGCGTACACTTTATTGATACTTTACAAAAGGGATCGGCTTCGCCTCTATGTCAACATTTTATACCGTAATAAGTTGGTTACTTGTTTTCAGTTACTGGCTACTGATCGCCGGTGTGACACTGCGTATTCTGATGAAACGCCGAACCGTACCGTCAGCGATGGCCTGGTTACTGATTATTTATATCCTGCCACTTGTCGGTATTATTGCTTATCTCTCCTTCGGCGAATTGCATTTAGGTAAACGACGGGCCGAGCGGGCCAGTAAAATGTGGCCTTCTACAGCAAAATGGCTACGTGAACTCAAAGAGTATCGGCGAATCTTCGCTACCGAAAACAGTGAGGTCGCTAGCGCCCTATTTCAGTTGTGCGAACGACGCCAGGGAATAGCCGGCGTGAAAGGCAATCAATTGCAGCTGATCACGACCTTTGACGATACCATTAAAGCGCTTTTACGCGATATTAACCTCGCGCAAAACAATATTGAGATGGTGTTCTATATCTGGCAACCCGGTGGATTAGTGGAGCCCGTGACCAATGCTCTGATTGCGGCGGCACAGCGCGGCGTTCACTGCCGAATTTTGCTCGATTCTGCGGGTAGTGTGCATTTTTTCCGCAATCGACATCCTGAGCTGATGCGGACCGCCGGAATCGAAGTGGTCGAGGCGTTAAAGGTTAATTTATTCCGCGCCTTCTTACGGCGGATGGATTTACGCCAGCATCGTAAAATTATTCTGATTGATAATCGTATTGCCTATACCGGCAGTATGAATATGGTCGATCCCCGCTTGTTCAAACAAGACGCTGGCGTCGGACAATGGATTGATTTGATGGCGCGTATTGAAGGTCCTGTCGCTACCACGTTAGGGATCATCTATTGCTATGACTGGGAAATGGAGACGGGAAGACGCCTGCTTCCGCCTCCTCCAGACGTTAACATGATGCCGTTTGAGCAGGAAAGTGGGCATACCATTCAAGTAATCGCTTCTGGACCGGGATATCCAGAGGACATGATCCATCAGGCTTTATTGACCTCGGTCTACTCCGCTCGTCATCAATTGATTATGACTACGCCTTACTTTGTCCCCAGTGACGATCTGTTACATGCCATCTGTACCGCCGCGCTGCGTGGCGTGGATGTGAGTATTATCGTGCCATACAAAAATGATTCGGTACTGGTAGGCTGGGCCTGTCGAGCATTTTTCACTGAATTGCTGGCGGCTGGGGTGAAAATCTACCAGTTCAAAGACGGATTACTACACACGAAAAGCGTGTTGGTTGATGGGCAATTGAGTTTGGTCGGTACCGTAAACCTTGACATGCGTAGCCTGTGGCTAAACTTCGAGATCACACTGGTGATTGATGATGCGGGGTTCGGCAGTGATTTAGCCTGTGTACAGGAAGACTACATCGCACGTTCCACATTATTAAACGCAGCACAATGGCAAAAACGGCCTTACTGGCAGCGAATTGTCGAGCGGGTATTTTACTTTTTCAGCCCCCTGCTATAAATACGACTTTTAGCGTGTTTTAATAGTGCTATTGCGTATTAACAGGAATCATTTTTATGGACTTAACTAATCGCTTGACCGAAGACGAAGCGCTGGAACAGGCTTACGATATTTTTTTGGAACTGGCCGCCGATAACCTTGATCCAGCCGATATATTATTATTTAACTTACAATTCGAAGAACGTGGTGGCGCAGAACTGTTCGATCCTGCGGAAGATTGGGCTGAACATGTTGATTTTGATTTAAATCCTGACTTTTTCGCTGAAGTAGTTATTGGGCTTGCCGAGAAAGAAGACGATGAAATTACCGATATTTTTGCCCGCGTGCTTATTTGTCGCGAAAAAGACCATAAACTGTGCCATATTTTGTGGAAAGAATAGCTTTCCTACTCAAATCTGTCGATTAGGCGCTATCGGTTCATGATCGCGTCATGACATCCTTCATGGAAAGCAGAATATTTAATCCTCCGTATCATCAATCACTAACGCCTCTGGATCGACCTGTAGGCACGATACGGCATGAGAAAAACTGCCCTCCAGAACCGGGGTAGTCTTTGCGCATGCGGATTCAGCAAGTGGGCAGCGGGTACGGAAAACACACCCTGATGGCGGATTAAGCGGCGAAGGTAACTCCCCTTCCAGCAATTGTCTCGGTTTCCCTTTTTCCTTATCAGGATCCGGGATGGGCACCGCCGACATCAGGGCTCGTGTATAAGGGTGCAGGGGATGATGATAAATCTGTTCATCCGTCCCCAATTCCACCGCATGCCCCAAATACATCACCAATATTCTGTCGGAAATGTGCTTTACCACCGATAAATCGTGCGCAATAAAAATAATCGATAGCCGCAACTCGCACTGCAACTGTCTCAGCAGATTGACCACCTGCGCTTGAATAGATACATCCAGTGCTGAAACCGGCTCATCGCAGATGATCAGTTTAGGCTCAAGAATCAGCGCTCTAGCGATCCCAATTCGTTGACATTGTCCGCCAGAAAATTCATGAGGATAGCGGTTAATCAGATTTGGTAATAATCCTACTTTCAGCATCATGCTTTTAACGCGATCGTTTATTTCTTCACGACTGAGTGTAAGGCGGTAGGATTTTAGTGGTTCAGCAATAATGTCACCAATCGTCATCCGTGGATTGAGAGAGGCCAGCGGATCTTGAAAAATCATCTGGATATCGCTACGCGCTTTGCGCCATCCCTTCCCACTCATCCCCAATAAGTCCCGTCCCAACCAAATTGCCTGCCCGTGAGTCGCCTTGACCAACCCGATAATGGCCCGAGCTAACGTGGATTTTCCACAACCGGACTCCCCCACAACGCCTAACGTTTCACCTTCATACAGACGAAATGTGACACCATCCACGGCCTTTAATGTTTGCGTTGGTTGCCAGAACCCTCGTTTTTCATTCCTCACATTGAAATGCACTTTCAGGTCGACCACTTCCAGCAATACATTTTTTTGCACGGGACGACTCATAGCATCTCCTCAACCGTTCTGAAGCATGCTCGTAAACGTTCCCTATTAAAAAGCTGTAACGCGGGTATATTGTGGCATACGTCCATGACATAAGGGCAACGAGGTTGAAACGGACAACCTTTAGGCAAATGCTGTAAGTTAGGCGGATTACCGGGAATTGTTGCCAGCGTGTCCTCCGCACTGTCTAAGCGGGGAACAGCATTCAATAAACCAATCGAATAAGGGTGACTGGGATGATAAAAAATCTCCTGCGCGGACCCATATTCCATGGTCCGTCCGGCATACATGACTAGCACCTTGTCACAAATACCGGCAACGACCCCAAGATCGTGAGTAATCATGATAATCGCAGTATTGAACTCATGCTTCAGCTCATTAAGCAACGCCATGATCTGGGCCTGAACCGTCACATCCAATGCTGTCGTGGGTTCGTCAGCAATCAACAACGTTGGTCGACACAGCAACGCCATGGCAATGATGACTCGCTGGCGCATTCCGCCAGAGAACTCATGTGGGTACATTTTCATGCGCTGACGCGCTTCCGGTATTTTTACAGCATCCAGCATTCTGACTGATGCGTCAAAGGCTTCGCTTTTACCGAGTTTTTTGTGCAACATCAGGACTTCCATCAATTGCTCCCCCACCCTCATATAGGGGTTCAACGATGTCATTGGGTCCTGAAAAATCATGGCGATCTCTTTCGCTCGCAGCATATTCAACCGATGTTCCGGGAGGTTTAATATCTCCTGTCCACGAAAAAGAACAGAACCGCTGGCATGACCATTTGAAGCTAACAACCCCATCAGTGCGAACGCCGCCTGCGATTTACCCGACCCCGATTCCCCGACGATACCCAGCGTTTCTCCGGCATTCAGTGTGAATGTCAGGTTATTTACTGCGGGAACGTCGCCTTCACGAGTATGAAACGTTACGCGTAAATCTTGGACACGGAGGATCGCCCCGCTATCACGAATGGCATGCATCCTATTCATAAGAGAACTCCTCAGCGATCTTTCGGATCAAGGGCATCGCGTAATCCATCTCCGATAAAATTGAAACAAAACAGCGTAACAACCAGAAACACGGCAGGATAAAACAACAGCCAGGGAGCCACCTCCATTGAGTTAGCGCCATCATTAAGCAATGCGCCCCAACTACTTAAGGGTTCCTGAACGCCTAACCCCAGAAAACTCAGAAAGGACTCAAACAGGATCATATTCGGTACCAGCAATGATGCATAGACCACCACAATACCGAGCACGTTCGGAACGATGTGACGTAACACAATGCCGTAGGGCGAAACACCTGAGACGATAGCAGCTTCAATAAATTCTTTACGTTTTAAACTTAATGTCTGACCGCGCACAATCCGCGCCATATCAAGCCAAGAAACCATGCCAATCGCGATAAACATCAACAGCATGTTTTGCCCAAAAAAAGTCACCAGTAAGATGACGAAAAACATAAACGGAAATGAATTCAGAATTTCCAACAACCGCATCATCACCGTATCAATTCGTCCACCCAAATAACCGGACAATGCGCCATATAATGTGCCGACAACCACCGCAACACATGCCGCAGCCACACCAACCATCAACGAAATACGCCCGCCAATCGCCACTCGTACCAGTAAATCGCGTCCAGACGCGTCCGTACCGAAATAGTGCCCGGATGTCCTATCTGGGGCGAAAGACATCATGTCAAAATCAGCATCCGCATAGCTAAACGTAGAGACTATGGGCGCGACGATGATAAATAACGTGATAACCCCCAGGATAATTATGCTGCCCAAAGCCGCTCTGTTATTGATAAATCGTCGCCACGCATCTTGCCAAAGACTGCGTCCTTCTATATCTACCAGCTCGCGGAAATTATCCAATGCCTCGATATCTTTTCGATTCCAAAACATAATCTCTCCGGATTAATAGCGAATTTTTGGATCGATAACCGCATATAACACGTCAATTATCGCGTTAAGTAAAATCGTCAATCCACCGACCAAAATCGTTAAACTGAGCACCAGTGAATAATCACGATTCAGTGCTCCATTCACAAATAGTTGACCGATGCCCGGTAGACCAAAAATGGTTTCAATAACCATTGAACCGGTGATAATGCCGACAAAAGCAGGCCCCATATAAGAAAGTACCGGTAGCAGAGCTGGTTTTAACGCATGGCGAAGAATAATACGACGCATAGGCAATCCTTTGGCTCTGGCGGTACGTATAAAATTGGAATGAAGAATTTCGATCATCGAACCACGGGTAATCCGTGCGATGCTTGCAATATAAGACAGCGATAGCGCCACCATCGGCAAAATCATGTATCGGGCTTCTCCGCCATTCCAACCGCCGCCGGGCAACCAGCGCAATGTAATCGCAAAAACCAGAACCAGTAAAGGCGCGGCAACAAAACTGGGGATAACTACGCCAGTCATAGCAATCCCCATCACCGTGTAATCCCATTTACTATTCTGTTTCAACGCAGCCGCCACACCTGCGGTTATCCCTAATATCAACGCCAATAAAAAGGCGGAGAACCCTAATTTAGCTGATACAGGAAAGGAAGCCGCAACCAAATCATTGACGGAATAATCCTTATATTTAAACGAAGGCCCAAAATCCCCCTGAGCTAATTGCCATAGATAATGGCCATATTGCTTGATAATGGGGTCATTAAGGCGATACGTAGCCTCAATATTGGCCATAACTTCCGGCGGAAGATTGCGCTCACCAGTGAAAGGGCTACCTGGGGCCAGACGCATCATAAAAAACGAAAGTGTAATGAGAATAAAGAGTGTCGGTATAGCTTCCAAACAGCGACGAAAGATAAATTTTAACATTGCCGCTCTCCTTGCCCTGTAGCAGGGCTTGACGTTGACGTAAAAATATCCCTGCAAATTTTCAGCCTTGATTCTACCAAAACACCATTAAATCGCATTTTCTGGTTATGGGCTTTATCGCATAAGGTCGCTGCATAACGCTTCCTTAATTTGATATTTTATACTTACTTATTGGTTAAATTTAAAATAAAAACTCATCATAATATTATTACCTGGTTTTATATTTTAATTACTAAAGATGAACCTGAAACAAACGATGATAATGGTTATCAAAAATCAGCTTGCTGAATGGTGTCAGCTTACAAAAAGGTAGATGACGATCACAAAAAATGCACCTATAAATAGGTATGCTCTTCTTAAGTCAGGTAAACCAGTGAATCATATTTGTTTTTCGCCATTTTTCAAAACAATGTTTTAAAAATATGCCTTAGTGGCGATTACAGTATTTTCAAAATCAGATATAAAACCACAAAAAACCTGAGCTCTTTGAGTCAATCAATGTGACATAAACGGATAGCGCAACTCCTAGATTTTGTTGAAAAAACGCGTTATTGGCATGTTTATCTATACTTTTATGCTTAGCAGGCGATTGACTGAAAGAGTTTAACATTATCAGGAGAACACCATGGCCGTAACCAATATTGCTGAACTTAACGCACTCGTGGAAAGAGTAAAGAAAGCACAGCAGGAGTTTGCCCATTATACGCAGGAACAAGTTGATAAGATTTTTCGTGCTGCTGCACTAGCTGCCTCCGATGCCCGTATTCCACTAGCAAAGATGGCCGTTGCCGAATCCGGCATGGGGATCGTAGAAGACAAAGTGATTAAAAACCATTTCGCTTCTGAATATATTTATAACGCCTACCAGGATGAAAAAACCTGCGGCGTACTCTCAACAGATGATACCTTTGGCACGATTACCATCGCTGAACCCATTGGTCTAATCTGCGGGATCGTACCGACAACCAACCCAACGTCCACCGCCATCTTTAAGGCACTTATCAGCCTGAAGACCCGTAACGGAATTATCTTTTCTCCACACCCTCGCGCTAAAAATGCGACCAATAAGGCCGCTGATATCGTCCTGCAAGCAGCGATTGCCGCTGGGGCACCTAAAGATATTATCGGTTGGATTGACCAGCCTTCCGTTGAGTTATCCAACCAATTGATGCACCACCCTGATATCAATCTGATCTTGGCAACGGGCGGTCCCGGCATGGTCAAAGCCGCTTACAGTTCGGGTAAACCCGCCATCGGTGTAGGTGCAGGGAATACGCCAGTTGTCATTGATGAAACGGCGGATATTAAACGTGCGGTCGCTTCTATCCTGATGTCAAAAACATTCGATAACGGTGTGATCTGTGCGTCAGAACAGTCCGTTATTGTGGTTGATAGCGTCTATGACGCGGTACGCGAGCGTTTTGCTTCACATGGCGGTTACATGCTGAAAGGCAAAGAACTGCACGCTGTTCAAGCCATTCTGTTGAAAAACGGCGCATTGAATGCAGAAATTGTTGGTCAGCCAGCGCCAAAAATTGCAGAAATGGCTGGAATTACCGTACCAGCTAATACAAAAGTATTGATTGGTGAAGTGACCGTCATTGATGATTCAGAACCCTTTGCTCACGAAAAGCTGTCGCCAACGCTGGCAATGTATCGCGCCACCGATTTCAACGATGCCGTGATCAAAGCAGAAAAACTGGTTGCAATGGGCGGGATTGGCCATACCTCTTGCCTGTACACCGATCAGGATAACCAGCTAGATCGCGTTAATCATTTCGGCGATATGATGAAAACGGCGCGTATCCTGATCAATACACCGGCATCTCAAGGTGGTATCGGCGATTTATACAACTTCAAGCTTGCCCCTTCCCTGACGCTGGGGTGCGGTTCCTGGGGCGGAAACTCCATCTCAGAGAACGTCGGTCCGAAGCACTTGATTAACAAGAAAACGGTAGCCAAGCGAGCTGAAAATATGTTGTGGCATAAACTTCCCAAATCCATTTATTTCCGTCGCGGTTCTTTGCCTATCGCACTTGAAGAAGTGGCATCCGATGGTGCTAAACGCGCATTTATCGTGACCGACCGCTTCCTGTTCAACAATGGCTATGTTGATCAGGTGACTACCGTGCTGAAACAACACGGTCTGGAAACCGAAGTTTTCTTTGAAGTTGAAGCCGATCCAACGCTAAGTATCGTGCGCAAAGGCGCAGAACAAATGAACTCCTTCAAGCCAGATGTGATCATCGCACTTGGTGGGGGATCACCGATGGACGCAGCAAAAATCATGTGGGTTATGTATGAACACCCTACCACCCACTTTGAAGAACTGGCGTTACGCTTTATGGATATCCGTAAACGTATCTACAAATTCCCGAAAATGGGTGTGAAAGCGAAAATGATCGCCATCACAACCACATCGGGTACGGGTTCCGAAGTCACGCCGTTCGCTGTCGTGACGGATGATGCCACCGGCCAGAAATATCCGTTGGCTGATTATGCGTTAACGCCGGATATGGCCATTGTGGACGCCAATCTGGTGATGAATATGCCGAAATCGCTGTGCGCATTCGGTGGTTTGGATGCGGTTACACACGCACTGGAAGCCTACGTTTCGGTACTGGCAAATGAATATTCTGACGGTCAGGCGCTGCAAGCACTGAAATTGCTGAAAGAAAATCTGCCAGACAGCTACCGTGATGGCGCAAAGAATCCCGTCGCACGTGAGCGCGTTCATAATGCGGCCACCATTGCCGGTATCGCTTTTGCCAACGCCTTCCTGGGTGTTTGTCACTCAATGGCACACAAGTTAGGATCTGAATTCCACATTCCGCATGGTTTGGCTAATGCGATGTTAATCTCTAACGTGATCCGCTATAACGCAAACGACAACCCGACGAAACAAGCGACGTTCAGTCAGTACGATCGCCCACAGGCTCGTCGTCGTTATGCCGAAATCGCCGATCACCTTCGTCTTACCGCACCAGGCGATCGTACCGCGCAGAAAATCGAGAAATTGCTGAACTGGCTGGAAGAGATAAAAACCGAATTAGGTATTCCAACGTCAATTCGGGAAGCGGGTGTGCAGGAAGCAGACTTCCTGGCAAAAGTGGATAAATTGTCTGAAGACGCTTTCGACGATCAGTGCACTGGCGCAAACCCTCGCTACCCATTAATTTCAGAACTGAAACAGATTCTGACGGATACATACTACGGACGTAAATTTTGCGAAGATGTCGTAAAAAATGAAGCTGAAACCGTTACTCCCGTAACGGCTAAGGCGACAAAACAATCAAAGAAAGCAGCGAATTAATCTGCCATCGTAGATTTATTCAAATACCATTCTGATTTGTTTTATTATCATTGCCCTGCTTCTGCAGGGCAATTTTTCTACTCACTCAGGCACATAAGCCGCTCAAGAGCTCCTGATAAGTCCTATATACTATCTATCCACTTTCTCTGCCATACATCAAGCCAGGATGCACGAAAGCGCCTCATGCCCGCCGACTAATCATGACCTATCGTCACGTCATTCGATTGCCATTCGGCTTAGCCCCAAAGCCATTCTATGGTGTTTTCTACAGACGGAAACATAGCTTTCATTACCACCAATAACCACCTGTTCCCCTTCATGCAGTGGGTTACCCTGAGAATCTAACCGCAATACACGATTCGCTTTACGCCCACAGTGACAGACTGTTTTAAGCTCTATTAGTTTATCCGCCCAGGCTAATAAATAGTGGCTTCCCGAAAACAACTCTCCACGAAAATCCGTGCGTAAACCATAACATAATACGGGAATATCTAATTGGTCGACGACATCAGCAAGTTCACCAACCTGTTCTCGAGTTAAAAATTGACATTCATCAATTAATACACAGTGAATAGGCTGCTTTCGATGTTCTTTTGTTAGCAAGCTAAATAAAGAAGTTTGCGGATTAAACAATAGCGCAGGAGAAGAAAGACCAATGCGGGAACTGACTACACCAACTCCGTTCCGGTTATCTATTTCAGCCGTTAACACCAGCGTCCGCATGCCGCGTTCTTGATAGTTATATGAGGATTGCAATAACGCGGTTGATTTCCCTGCATTCATTGCTGAATAATAAAAATAAAGCTGAGCCATACTCAGGTGCTCCAAAAGATAGGCTATATCGTGTCTTATAAGATTAAGTTTTATTGTAACAATCTGCCGTTAGGCTATGCAACGCGCTATTACACTCTCATTTTAGCCAGTTCAGCGCTATTGATAGCTGACGAAAGATAAAGATATAAAAATTCCTTATAACGATGGTCAAAAATCCAATAACCTATATGTACACTTTTGCTACTGAAAAATGATGCATCAAATGTAATGCTCACCGCCGTTGGCATATTTTATATTCATGTCACATCATGTGTGATATCTGTTTTAAAATTGGTAATTTTTAACAAACTTACAAATTTGACTATTGCAGAAAAGAAAATAGCACTCTATTATCACTCTACACGACCCCAATAATATAATTTTGAGATTATCACAATGAGCGAAGCACTAAAGATTCTAAACAACATCCGTACTCTGCGTGCCCAGGCGAGAGAATGTACACTGGATACTTTGGAAGAAATGCTGGAAAAACTGGAAGTCGTCGTTAATGAACGTCGCGAAGAAGAAAGCCAGGTTCAAGCAGAAGTAGAAGAACGTGCACGTAAATTACAGCAATATCGCGATATGTTAATCGCTGACGGCATTGACCCGAACGAATTATTGCAATCTCTCGGCTCTGTAAAAGTCGCAGGTAAAAGCAAACGCGCCGCTCGCCCTGCAAAATATCAATATACCGATGAGAATGGCGAAGTTAAAACCTGGACAGGCCAAGGTCGTACACCGGCAGTGATCAAAAAAGCGGTTGAAGAGCAAGGCAAATCTTTAGACGATTTCCTGCTTTAATCTACTCTGTATAATTCAAGTTTAAGGATAAACATTAACTCTTTAGAGAAAGCTATTTAAACGCTGCTGATAACCCTAAAGAGTGAGGTCCACGAATGGGCCGGATAGTCAATCAGCACACAAACGATGATTTGAAATGCGACGAGTATAGCGCTTTTTAAATAGAACGTATCGATACCCTCAATACCTATTGAGGGTATTTTTTTGTCATAAAAACGAGGAGGATAAGTCAAGAAATGGGCTCCCTATCTTTGATGATAAAACAGAGAGCACGTTTACCAGATATTAGTTTTCTTCAGCGTCAATCGCTTCCTGTAGCCATTGGGTAAATTCAGCTCCCAAGCTATCATGACGCACGCCATACTCAACAAATGCCTGCATATAGCCCAGTTTATTACCACAATCGTGGCTCACCCCTTTCAGGTGATAGGCTTCGACAGTTTCTTTTTCCATTAACATAGCAATAGCATCAGTTAATTGAATTTCATTGCCTGCACCGGGAGGCGTTTTTTCCAATAGAGACCAAATATCAGCGGAGAGCACATAACGCCCGACGACGGCCAAATTAGAAGGCGCTTCAGACGCTTTCGGCTTCTCCACGACCCCGACCATTGGCACACTGTCACCTGGTTTTAATTCCACACCTTTGCAATCGACAACGCCGTAACTGCTAACGTTTTCAACCGGCTCAACCATAATTTGACTGTGTCCTGTTTCAGAGAATCGCTGCAACATTTCACTCAGGTTATCTTTCTTCAGATCGGATGCGTATTCATCAATAATCACATCAGGCAAAATAACGGCAACAGGTTCATCACCCACTAACGGATGCGCACACAATACCGCATGGCCTAATCCTTTTGCCAACCCTTGACGAACCTGCATAATAGTAACGTGTTTAGGACAAATAGATTGAACTTCTTCGAGCAACTGACGCTTAACGCGTTTTTCCAGCATGGCTTCTAATTCAAAACTGGTATCAAAATGGTTTTCAATAGAATTTTTAGAAGAATGAGTAACCAAAATGATTTCATTGATTCCGGCCGCAATACATTCATTCACCACATATTGAATGAGCGGTTTATCCACCAATGGCAACATTTCCTTAGGAATCGCCTTCGTCGCTGGTAACATACGCGTTCCTAGCCCTGCAACCGGGATTACCGCTTTTTTTACTTTTTTATTAACAATCGACATAAACAACCTCTTATATATCGTTCAAATAATGAACTTTATTTGTCCGGTCTAAAAACTGGATGAGTATAACCAGTTTAACGCAATGGTGCCTGCCCAACATTAGGGCTCAATAAAAATAAGATTGCTTCCCGTAGTGTAAAAAATAAAAAATAATAACGGAAGGCAAACAGAAGCCAGAAAGCACAGTCTATCTACCTATAGGATTATTCTGTAGACAGCATGAGGCGTAAACGTCCCCCCCCCCCCCATATTTGGCATTGCCAGGCACCACAGTTATGATTCAGTTGATTAAGATAAGCCATATCCAGCGTACCTAATGGCACCCCGCTATTCAGAGAAATCTGGCTACCTTCGACATTTAACGTAGCATTCAAACCAGCGGATATGAGAATCAGACGTTTTAATTCTCTGTGGTAATATCCGACCAGCAATGGAAACCGTCCCTCTAAGCTTGCTTGCCGCAACAACTGATTGACCTGTTTTAATAATGTCGGCAAATACGGCAAACGATGTTGCTGATTAGCCAAATGATCCTGAAGCAACCCGTTAAACAATGTTCGAAGTAATAACGCAGCTAATGTGCCGTTATTATTTACTGCCTGAGTGACATCCAGGCAGTAAAAAGCCAATTCTTCATGAGAAAGCGCGGCAATATCCAAAACCAGACCAGGCTGTTCGGCAATCGTCAACTGCCGATAATTAATACGACAGCGTGCGAGCGTCTGCTGTACGGGCGGTTGTAATTGAGCTAGCAATTTTGCAACAACATCCGGCGATTGATTTAGAGAATCCATATCCTGCATTAACTGCTCAAGCTCGTTTGCCGGGGAGGTGAACATGTCAGGATACAAACAGGACATCACTACCTCACGTAAACGGGCATAATCGCTAATCGGTTTGAGCAATACATCCTGAACGCCCAAACGTAACACCTTTGCGACATCTGCCATCTGACTCGTTGCTGATATAACCAATATTGGAGTCGTACTGTCTTTCATACGTAAATGTTCGAGGAACTCAATCCCCCCCATCATTGGCATCTCCAAATCGCAGATGATCAAATCAGGCTGGTGATGCGCTAAGAGATCCAATGCTTCCAGCCCATGGGCTGCTTCCAACATACTGGCTCCAAGCGTAGTCAGATAACCGGAAAGTACGGAGCGGAAAACGGCTTCATCCTCAATGATCAAAACATGTTTACCCGCCAATGGCTGTTCCATCCGTTACCTCTTGCTTAAAACGCTTCATATTTAAATTTATTTATCGCTATCACCGAAACTATCAATCGGCATGGCATCCACCGCGATTCAGTGAGACGGGTTAACCAGAGGTAACAATTCATCTCGTTTTTTTTCTACCTCCAGACGCCCCGCTTTTATCGCTTCCTGTGCTCGATGAAAATCCAGAGTGGCGATTTGCGGGCAGTATGGTTGCAAAAGCACATCTGGCGGATCACCCGCCATACGCGTCATTTTTAGTCTGTTTTCCAGGATCTGGATCGATGTACTCATGATTTCCATTGCAGTGGGAGAAACATCCGTACGTTTTCGCCGCCCCTTTAACAATCGCTCACGAATTTTACTTCGCCAATTGTTTGATTCGGCGTCAATACTCGCCGCTTCCGCCAATCGCTTTTCTGATAGAAAATCTTGCTGATTTAGGCCGGCATCCTGCTGCAAACCAACCGCAATAACGACATCCGCGCCCATCGCTCGAGCCAGAGAAACAGGGATAGGGTTAACAACCGCGCCATCGACCAGCCAGTAACCATTGAATCGAACGGGGGATAATAAGCCCGGCATACTGCAAGATGCACGGATTGATTGGTGTAAATCACCTTCCGTTAGCCAGAGTTCACGCCCAGAGCTCAGATTGGTGGCCACCGCACCAAATTTGATGGCGCATTCTTCTATTTTCTGCGTGCGTAGCAAGAGCTTTACATTGTTAAACACGCGCTCACCACGTAATAGCCCCCCACGTTGCCAGGAGAGATCCATCTGCCGAATCACATCCCAATAGCTAAAACCCGACACCCAGCGTTCCATTGCTGGCAAACGATTTGTCGCGTACGCCGCACCAACCAATGCCCCGATAGAACAACCCGCAACGACATCAACCTTAATGCCCAATTCAACCAGAGCATTGATTACGCCAATATGAGCCCATCCTTTAGCCGCACCAGAGCCGAGTGCCAAGCCTACTTTTACCTGTCGCATAACTGAACTCCATGTCTTTTCATTTTAGTCCACATTGCTACTTCCTGAGCATATTGGTTAACATATCGGTATCCTGAGCCGGGATCTGTATATTATTTATCACGTTTTTTAATTAAAATTTATTCAGGAGACGTTGTGTCCGAATCTTGCCCTTGTTGCAGCGGTTTGCAGTATAGCGCATGCTGTCAACCCTATCTTGACAATACCTGTGTTGCTGCCGATCCTCAGACGTTAATGCGTTCACGCTATACCGCCTACGTCAGACACGACGTAGACTATCTCATCGCAACATGGCACCCCGACAAGCAGCCAGAGACATCGCGTCATGCTATCGCAGAAAGTTGTCGGGATACTCACTGGCTTGGGCTCAATATCTTATCTGCCGGATCGAGTAAGATGAAGGATGAAGGGTATGTCGAGTTCGCGGCTCGCTATGCATCTGCGGTCAATCCGCAAGAGACGGGATTAATGCGCGAGCGCTCGCGCTTCCTTCGTTATCACGATCGCTGGTACTATATAGACGGTATTCATCTGCAGACAGGCAGAAATGAACCGTGCCCATGCGGTTCCAATAGAAAATACAAAAAGTGCTGCGGGCAATAAGCCACAGTACGAGACACATATACGCTCGTTATTGACGTTTTGGACAGGATCCACGCTCTCATGCAATCCCAGAATATACAAAGAAAAGTCTTACGGACAATTTGCCCCGATGCCAAAGGGCTTATCGCTAAAATTACCAATATTTGTTACAAGCACGAACTGAACATCGTACAGAATAACGAATTTGTTGATCACCGCACCGGACGTTTTTTTATGCGCACGGAACTAGAGGGTATTTTTAACGATACCACTCTACTTGCCGATCTTGATAGCGCACTCCCTGAAGGCTCTTCTCGTGAGTTAAGCAGTGCCGGAAGACGTCGTATTATTATATTGGTCACGAAGGAAGCCCATTGTCTGGGCGACTTACTCATGAAAAGCGCCTATGGTGGATTGGATGTCGAGATTGCCGCCGTGATTGGTAACCACGATACCCTACGCACGCTGGTTGAACGTTTTGACATTCCTTTTCATTTGGTTAGCCATGAAGGCTTCAGTCGTGAAGAACACGATCAACACATGATCGAACAAATTGACCAATACAAACCGGATTACGTCGTTCTGGCAAAATACATGCGCGTATTAACACCCGCCTTCGTTCAACACTATCCGAATAAAGTCATCAATATCCACCATTCGTTCCTGCCTGCGTTCATCGGAGCCCGCCCTTACCATCAGGCTTACGAACGCGGCGTGAAAATTATCGGTGCGACGGCCCACTACGTGAATGACAATCTGGATGAAGGCCCCATCATTATGCAGGACGTGATCAATGTTGATCACACCTACACCGCTGATGACATGATGCGTGCAGGGCGAGACGTAGAAAAGAATGTACTGAGCAGAGCGCTTTACCGTGTATTGGCCCAGCGTGTTTTTGTATACGGAAATCGTACCATCATTCTTTAATGTGCCCGCCTGACAGAGTGTTACGCGAATATTTGGCATAAAAAATCAGCAAACACATTCACTTTTGTAATATCGGGCTTTACAGGGGCGCATCATTTGATATGATGCGCCCCGCTTAGCGCTGAAAGCGTTTTGCAGCAAGGCCAGTGGTGGGGTTCCCGAGCGGCCAAAGGGAGCAGACTGTAAATCTGCCGTCACAGACTTCGAAGGTTCGAATCCTTCCCCCACCACCATTTCAAGCTATGCATCTGGTTAAATCCTACCGCTAAGAGAGAACCTTCGACTAAGATCGAAAGCTCGCAACAGAAGCCATTAATATGTTGCCGAAAATCGCTTTTCTTTACATATTCACATCGACACTTATTCTCATTCCTACCTATTTTTCTATAAAAAGGCTCACCGAATTTGACGATGTTTACTATAAGTTTTATGGCATTCTTATCTCTTGCATCGTAATGTCTTTCCATTTTTACGCCTATCACGCTGGGAAAATACCGTTTATCGATATATCTATTGAGAGCAATGATATCGCTCACTATAGTTCCTTCATATTTGGATTAATCAGCGGGTTTGTCGGCTGGGCTGCATATCATGAAGATTAACAATTCACGAATATCGCCTTACGATTTTCCTTCCCAGCGGCCTGGAACATAAGAGAATACAGGAAGTTGCCATGACCAACGGATCGCAGCCAGTCTCACAGCCAAACCAATAGAGAACGATGCCAGCAGGTTAATATCATGGTTAACATCGAAAGACTTCAACCCGAGATACAAAAGCGCAACTAACAGCGACACACTGGCGTACAGTTCTTTTTTCAGTACCATTGGCGTTCGGTTGCAAAAAATATCGCGCAGAATACCGCCAAAAATCCCGGTGACAATTCCCGCCATTACAACCACTGTGATTGAATAGTTCAATTTCAGCGCAACATTGCAACCAATGATGGTAAAAGCAATCAATCCCATTGCGTCTAATACTAAAAACAAACGATGTAGATGATGCATAACCCGCGCAATAACAATGGTGAAAAGCCCGGCACCAATCGTGAGATAAATATAGCCAGGATGCTGAGTCCAGCCGATAGGGTAATTACCAAGGAGAATGTCACGAACCGTACCACCGCCAAGCGCGGTGATGAAGGCAATCATGCCGACGCCAAAAATATCCATATTCCGGCGGCCCGCTGCCAGCGCGCCAGACATACCTTCAGCAGTAATCGCGATCAGATAGATATAGGTAAGCACACAAGAATTCCTGTGAAATGTGCCCCTCCCTCTGTCCGTTTTACCTGAGAGTTTACGCAGCATTCGCTGCTTGCCCCTTCGGTGGGTTGCTTTAACAACCTCTCTCCAGTTGGCATAAATGGAATTCGCAGTATGGTGGCCTGAGCGATTATGGGAGTTTGCGCCTTCGGCGGGGCTTAAATCGATCCGCCCTCTCTCCTGCGAGCAGCGGAGTATACGGTCTCCCCGCCTTCGGTTCAACCAGTCATAGTCGGATCTTATCGTCATGTCATTGACCACGATACTCGACCATGACGTTCCCCCCCGATTTCTGCTACCATCAGGTCACTTTTTCATTGGACGGCAGTTAACATGAAAGTTGTTTCTTTTAACATTAATGGCCTGCGAGCACGCCCTCATCAGTTGGCCGCAGTTATCGAACAGCATCAACCGGATGTCATTGGTTTACAGGAAACGAAAGTCCATGACGATATGTTTCCACTGGAAGAAGTGAGTCAATACGGCTATCACGTCTTTTATCATGGGCAAAAAGGCCACTATGGCGTAGCGCTACTGTGCAAAACGGATCCGATCGCTGTTCGCCGAGGGTTCCCTACGGATAGTGATGACGCCCAACGCCGTATTATCATGGCTGATTTTGCTACTGAACACGGTGTTCTGACAGTAGTGAACGGCTATTTTCCTCAAGGGGAAAGCCGCGATCATCCTATAAAATTTCCAGCGAAAACGCGTTTCTATCAGGATTTACAGCACTATATCGAGCAGCATCATACGCCTGACCAACCGCTCATCATTATGGGCGATCTGAATATCAGCCCAACAGATCTGGATATTGGTATCGGTGAAGATAATCGCAAGCGCTGGTTACGGACGGGAAAATGCTCTTTTCTACCCGAAGAGCGTGAATGGCTGGCTCGTTTGCAACTATGGGGGCTGACAGATACTTTCCGCGCCGCCAATCCAGACTGTCACGATCGTTTCTCATGGTTTGACTACCGCTCTGCCGGTTTTGACACTAACCGCGGATTACGTATCGATTTGATATTGGCAAGTAAACTGCTGTCCGAGCGCTGTATTAAGACGGGTATTGACTATGATATCCGGGCCATGGAAAAACCCTCCGATCACGCACCAATATGGGCTGAATTTTCCCTGTAGTATTCAAGAGGCCTAGCATTCAAACGGCGATGATCATCATCATCGCCGTCGTTTGCCGTTTGAAACCAGACAAGTACAAGCCTGCACTACTGTTTGACGATTTGCCAAATCAGATTGTTCGTGCCCAGTGTTTGTTTATCGCGCACACATTGCAGCAATACGCCTTCACTCTTCACTACCGCACCTTCAGAATAGTTGCGATTATCGTAAACACAACAGCGCATACAATTACTGTTTTGTTCACGAACCGCCGTGCCGCTGCCCCAGACTTCGGCGGGAACTGGCACCACAATATCAGCCCCAGTGCGATTAGCCTGAACGGCTGATGGCATCACTAAACTCGCGAGCAGAAGAACCGTCAATGTTTGAGATTTCATGAATGCTGTTCCTTTCTTTTAGGCTGAGGTTTTCGCCGTTTTTTGCTGCCGCCTGGCGGAGCTGAAATGCCGTTGAATGCACCGACAGTCTGGTTTTGTTTGGCCTGATGGATCATTTCCTGCAACGAATAGGTCAAGGGCTGCATAAAATCCTGATAACGACACTTTTTCTCACTGATTTGCGTCAGCGTTGCTTCCCAATGCGCTGTCATATCCGGTAGTGCTGCACTATCCGGCAACGAGTGAATTAACGCGCGCCCCGCATCACTGGCGTGGATGTAGCGCCCTTTCTTGAACAAAAACGTTCGTTTAAATAGCAACTCGATGATGCCAGCACGGGTCGCTTCCGTACCCAGACCATCCGTCGCCCGTAAGATTTTTTTCAGATCTTTGTCCTGAACAAAACGCGCAATCCCCGTCATCGCTGATAGCAACGTCGCATCGGTAAAAGGTCGTGGCGGCTGAGTTTGTCGTTCAACTACTTCGCCCCGCTCGCATAAAAGTTCATCCCCTTTCGCCACCACAGGTAGCGGCGCACCTTCGTTCTCTTCGTCGCGTTCTTTCCCTCCCAACAACGTTCTCCAGCCCGCTTCAGCCAAAAAACGTGCCTTAGCGACGAATTTCCCACCGGCAATATCCAGCTCAATGACACATTTACGAAATACCGCATCAGGACAAAACTGCATAATGTATTGCCGCGCAACCAACCCATAAACGTGGCGTTCGTTCTCCGAAAGCGTTGCACTGGCACTCCGCGCCGTCGGAATAATCGCATGGTGTGCATCTACTTTACTGTCATCCCAACAACGATTATGTCGGTCAATATCCATAACGGGTTGTGGCAGCAGATCAGGCTGATGGACCGCAATCGCATTCAATACGGTATGGCGTCCGGCAAAGTGCTCTTCTGGCAAGTACCGACTATCCGAACGCGGATAGGTAATCAGCTTATGGGTTTCATACAGTTTTTGGCAGATATCCAGCACTTGCTGCGCACTGAGACCGAAACGTTTAGCCGCCTCAATCTGCAATGTTGATAAAGAATAAGGCAACGGCGCGGTTTCAGATTCACGTTTATCATTATAGCTCGTGACAAAAGCAGGTTGCCCATCGATGCGTTTAACAACGTGTTCCGCCAACGCTCGATTCAACAGACGTCCTTCTTCATCCTGATGGGGTTCACAGGATTCGCTAGGTTGCCAAATCGCGACAAATCGTTCATCGGCAGGTGTCACGATATGTGCTTTAACGTCGAAATAATCCTTCGGGACAAAGTTTTCGATCTCCTCATCCCGTCGCACCACTAACCCAAGTACCGGCGTTTGAACTCGACCAACCGACAATACTCCGTCATACCCTGCGTTACGTCCGAGTAACGTATAGGCACGCGTCATATTGATCCCGTAAAGCCAGTCGGCTCGAGATCGAGCCAACGCGGAGACGCAAAGCGGTATAAACTCACGATTTTCCCGCAACCGTGAAACCGCCCGCTCGACCGCCTGTGGGTTTAAATCGTTAATCAGGCAACGGCGAACCTGATGACGCTTCGCTTCCGGCAATGACAAATATTCCAGCACTTCATCAACCAGAAGTTGCCCTTCGCGGTCAGGGTCACCAGCATGAATAATTTCATCGGCATCAGTCAGTAATTTTTTAATCGCATTCAGTTGCTTACTAACGGAAGGTCGAGGTTGCAACAGCCATTTTTGGGGAATAATCGGCAAATCCGCCAATGACCAACGTGCATAGCGTGCATCATAAACATCCGGCTGTGCCTGCTCCAGAAGATGGCCAACACACCAAGTGACAACGTCACTCGGCCCGCAGGCAATAAAACCGTCACCACGCCGATGCGGTTTAGGTAGCACATCCGCGATCGCCCGCGCGAGACTCGGTTTTTCAGCAATAAAAAGTCGCATTACGCACCGTTGCGCTGAAAGCGTCTCATCCGGCACCATTCGGTAATATTGCCGACGGTTCCATCAAGAAATACGACACTTTCATTTGGCGCTTATCAGAAATACTGAACAAATTTTTCCGCATCAAGCGGCGTCACCGTTGTTGATGCTTTCAATCGCGGTGTACCCAGGTACAGAAAGCCCACGATTTCATCCTGTTGGCGACACTGGAATGCCTCACGAACGCATGGATGATGGGTCCATGCGCCACTACGCCAGATACCATTAAATCCCTGAGCCAAAGCGGCCATTTGCATGGCCTGAACGGCACAACCGGCAGAAACGATTTGCTCCCAAAGCGGCACCTTCGGATGTTCCTCACAATGTGCAACCACGGTAATGATCTGAGGTGCGCGAAACGGCGCTTGTTGCGCTTTCTCAATACCTGCGTCATCCATACCGGCATCTTTTGCTGCTTCGGTCAGCACCGCACTAAAACGGGCCAGCCCTTCTCCCTCAATAACAAAGAATCGCCAGGGTTGCAGCGTGCCATGATCGGGGGCTCGCATTCCCGCTTGAATAATATTACTCAGCGTTTCTCCAGCGGGCGCGGGGGTTGTCAGGCGTGACGCAGAACGGCGGTTAAGTAACAGTTCGAGAGCATCCATCGCATATCTCCTGTGTGGCAAGCTGATTTCTGCAAGATATCGTTTGTTTTCACGATGCTGACATTTTCACTTTCGCAGCGTGAAACCTATAGGTATAGGACATACGTTGCGCGCCACGGTAGCACAAGTAGAAGTTTTGTTACAAGATAGCCCTATGTCAGGGCGTTTCAGGTATTATTTAATGCTGACAGTTGTTTTCCCGATCACGGAGATATTATGCGCACCTTGTGGCGAATTTTTAGCGGACTCTTTAAGTGGACATGGCGTCTGCTTAACTTTATCAGAGAATTTATTCTCAATATTTTTCTTATTGTACTTATTCTGATTGGAATCGGGATTTATTCACAATTCACGAGCTCCCTCGCAGAAACAACACGTGGCGCATTGTTGGTCAATTTAACTGGTGTGGTCGTTGACCATCCGTCAGTAAACAACAAATTACGGCAATTGGGACGAGAATTTTTTGGCGCATCCAGCAATCGACGTCAGGAAAATTCTCTGTTCGATATTGTCGATAGTATCCGTCAGGCAAAAAGCGACGATAACATAACCGGTATGGTGCTTGATCTCAGCGATTTTGTCGGTGCAGATCAGCCGTCATTACAGTATATCGGTAAAGCCTTACGTGAATTCCGTGACAGCGGTAAACCCATTTATGCGATTGGCGATAGTTACAACCAATCACAGTATTATCTGGCTAGTTTTGCCAATACGATTTCATTGACGCCGCAAGGCAGCGTTGATCTGCATGGTTTGGCAACAAATAACCTTTATTTCAAATCGTTGTTAGATACATTAAAGGTCACCACCCATATTTTCCGGGTGGGCACCTATAAATCCGCGGTTGAACCCTACTTACGTGATGATATGTCTGCCGAGGCTCGTGTGGCAGATAGTCGCTGGCTCAATTCGCTATGGCAACAATATTTGAATACCGTGTCCGCTAACCGCCAAATCACACCAGAGCAACTGTTTCCTGGTGCTGCGGGGATAATTTCCGGATTACAGGCCGTTCAAGGCGATACGTCCAATTATGCTTTACAGAATAAATTGGTTGACGAAGTTGCCTCGCGCTCCGTTATCGAGCAAACGTTGGTAAAAACGTTTGGCTGGAATAACAAAACCAATAACTTCAATTTCACCAGTATTTACGATTACATACCAAAACCGCCGACTCAGAATAACAACCAGATCGCCGTTATTTTCGCGAATGGCGCGATTATCGATGGTCCTGAAACACCGGGAATGGTCGGCGGCGACACGACAGCAGCACAAATCCGAAATGCACGACTCGATCCGAAAGTTAAGGCCGTTGTTCTGCGCGTAAACAGCCCAGGAGGCAGCGTTACCGCGTCTGAATTGATCCGCTCTGAACTCATGGCTGTTCGTCTGGCAGGTAAACCGGTTGTCGTGTCAATGGGGGGAATGGCAGCGTCGGGTGGCTATTGGATCTCTACGCCAGCAAATGCAATTATCTCCAGCCCCAGCACGTTGACAGGGTCTATCGGTATTTTCGGTGTCGTGAATACGTTTGAAAATTCGTTAGAAAATATTGGCGTACACACCGATGGTGTTGCCACCTCTCCGCTGGCAGACCTGTCGGTGACCAAAACCTTACCGCCGGAATTCAGCCAACTGATGCAGATTAGCATTGAACGTGGTTACAAAAACTTCATCGATCTCGTGGCTCAGGCACGCAAAAAAACGCCTGAACAAATCGACCAGATTGCTCAAGGTCACGTCTGGGTTGGCAGCGATGCGAAAGACAATGGTTTAGTTGACCAACTCGGCGACTTTGATGATGCGATAAAGAAAGCAGCAGAACTGGCCAAGTTGGGACAATATCAGTTGAACTGGTACGCCGAGCAGCCAAGCGTGTTTGATGCCGTATTGAATCAAGTTAATGCATCCGTTTACGCGTGGCTACCCACCGCCATTCAGTCGATGTTACCATCCCCTGTTGCGCAGTTGGCACAGGCGGTGCACGAACAACCGTCAATCATGAATAATCTCAACGATCCGCAAAACAGATATGCGCTATGTCTGACCTGTAGCGAAGTGCGTTAAACCGTCGTAGCCCGGCATCAGTCGGGCTATCTTCTTACATCCTTGCCTCGGTAGCATTGCCTTTATCCATAACCACCATGCAAAAAAAATCTATTTATGTCGCCTATACAGGCGGAACGATCGGAATGCAACGATCCAGCAACGGGTACATTCCCGTCTCTGGGCATCTCCAGCAGCAACTCGCGATGATGCCGGAATTCCACCGCGCAGAGATGCCTGCATTTACGATTCATGAATATGCGCCCCTGATTGACTCATCAGACATGACTCCGGCCGACTGGCAAACTATCGCTGATGATATTCAGCAGCATTACGATGAGTATGATGGATTTGTTATTCTGCACGGCACGGACACCATGGCATTTACCGCCTCCGCACTGTCTTTCATGTTAGAGGATTTAGCCAAACCTGTTATTGTGACAGGGTCACAAATACCGTTAGCCGAACTGCGTTCCGACGGACAAACTAACCTGCTAAACGCACTCTACGTGGCAGCTAACCACCCTATTAATGAAGTGACGCTTTTCTTTAACAACAAGTTATTGCGTGGCAACAGAACAACCAAAGCCCATGCCGACGGATTTGATGCTTTTGCCTCTCCCAACTATTCGCCATTATTAGAAGCTGGGATCCATATCCGCCACCTGATCCCGGTTTCCCCCTGTGAGCATTGTTCACCGCTCAAAGTTCATCACATTACGCCCCAACCCATTGGCGTCATCACGATCTACCCCGGCATTTCAGCGGATGTCGTCAGTAATTTTTTGCGTCAACCCGTTAAAGCACTCATCCTTCGTTCTTACGGCGTTGGCAATGCACCTCAAAACCCCAGTCTGTTACATGAGTTATACCAGGCTTCAGCGCGCGGCATTGTCGTTGTTAACCTGACACAGTGCATTTCAGGACGAGTAAATATGGACGGTTATGCAACAGGCAATGCGCTAGCCAAAGCTGGCGTTATCAGCGGGTTTGACATGACGGTGGAAGCGGCATTGACTAAACTTCATTATTTACTGAGTCAGGAAGACATTAGCCCCGAAAAAATCAGGCAGCTAATGCAGTTGAATCTGCGCGGTGAGTTAAGCGATAAAGATTGAATATTGGGCGATTGTCGGGATTAAACCATGAATAAAGCACTACTATTGATTGATTTACAAAATGATTTTTGCCCCGGGGGCGCATTGCCCGTTAACGAAGGCGATAAAGTCATTGAGATCGCTAACCGTGCCATAGAGGCTTGCCTGACAGCGAATATTCCCATTATCGCCAGTCAGGATTGGCATCCGTCCGATCATGGCAGTTTTGCTGTCAATGCGAATGCAAATGTAGGCGAAATCGGAGAACTCGACGGCTTACCGCAGAGATGGTGGCCAGTACATTGCGTGCAAGAACAGGCTGGCGCGCAATTCCATCCAGCACTGAATCAGCAAGCGATTCAATGGGTTGTTCAGAAAGGGACACAACCCAATATTGACAGTTACAGTGCCTTCTTTGATAACGGTCATCGTGCAGAAACCGCACTCCATGACTGGTTGAAAGCACGAAATATCACTCATCTGATCGTAATGGGATTAGCGACAGATTATTGTGTGAAATTCACGGTACTGGACGCGCTTTCGTTGGGATACCACGTCGAGGTTTTGCTTGAGGGATGCCGAGGTGTAAACATTGACTCAGGAGACAGCGACAATGCGCTACTGGAAATGAAACAACGCGGCGCTCATCTCGTCAATTTGGAATCGGCCATTACCCGGCTGAATGCTCCTCGCTGACATGTCAAATCACCAGGGAAGCCTTGTTCCCTGGTCATCTATGCGATGTAAAGATCAATGCTGGGGCTTAAGCTTGGCGATTGTTGCCTCATCGCTGAACTGTTGTTTGAGCTCCTGTTTGCTTTTCATCACGATCTCGCCGTTGGTATTGATCGTCATATGCTCAGCCTGCTCATTATGACGCGCCTGCCATAGCATCACCATTTGCAAACAGTTCTCTTTCTGCTCCGCCGATAACGCCACCCCATCTGGCCATTTACCTAATTCCACCGCCGTCGCTAAGCGGTGATAGATCTCCGGCGTCATCACTTCAATCAAGTCATCAAGTTGCATAGCCAGTCAGGCTCCATCTAGTGATGTGTTTCATATATACCCGTCATACTTCAAGTTGCTTGTGCGTTGGCTGCGCTCGTTACTCGGCTCATCCATGAGCCTCGCCCCGTTGGGGCCGCTGCAAGCAGCGTTCAAATCTGCTCCTGGCAGATTTGTCACCCGAATCACTTACTCAAGTAAGCTCATCGGGATTAAATGAGAGACATCCTGTCTCTCACCGAAGGCCAGCCAAAGGCTGGTCAAATTCGTTCCCGACGAATTTGTCCCTCACTTGCCACCTTCATGCAACTCGAATTATTTTGGGTATAGTAAAGTATTTCATATTCCCGGTATTCGTCACACCGCCAAAGCTGAATCGATAAAGCTAAATTTATCCAACCACAGGCGCTAACCATCGATTTTCTCGCCATCAACGGCATCAATAAAGCTGATCGAGGCAGAATTCACACAGTAGCGCTCTCCGGTCGTCTTCGGACCATCCGGAAAAACATGCCCTAAATGCGCATCACAATGACTACAACGAATCTCAATGCGTCGCATATTGTGTGAATCATCTTCAAGGTAGCGAATAGCCGTTAATGACACCGGTTGATCAAAGCTAGGCCAGCCACAACCAGAGTCATATTTGTTATCGGAATAGAACAGCGGAGACTGACAACAGATACAGTGGTAAACACCCGTCCGTTTATTATGTAACAGCTTGCCGGAAAAAGCAGGCTCCGTACCCCGTTGCTGCGTAACATAGCGTTGCAGTTCAGTCAGTTCACCATCATCTGATGGCGTTTGCACAGAGGAATCGTTTATCATGAAAGTCTCAGTGAACGTGTCGTCTATCAAAATAATCATCAATTATAACAAAAAATTAACAACTTTATAGGCCATTTTGGCTTAATATAAACACGGTTATCACGAACACTACTCATTTGTGATTGGCGTCACAATTTTTACCCAATCTGGCTTTATATGATGTACCGCATCCTCATATTCAGTCTTAAATGTTCTTTAGTTACAGCAAAGGTGGTATTTCGTTCAAAGGTTGGCCACAGGTTTGACTTACCGCAACTATTGACACGATTCCGCTTGACGCTCAGCAAGGTTTTTGTAATTTTACAACCAACCTTTATTCACTAACCCATTAGCTGGTGGAATATATGACTATCAAAGTAGGTATCAACGGTTTTGGCCGTATCGGCCGTATTGTTTTCCGCGCTGCACAAGAACGTTCTGACATCGAAATCGTCGCGATCAACGACCTGTTAGATGCCGAGTACATGGCTTACATGCTGAAATATGACTCTACGCATGGTCGTTTCGACGGCACCGTTGAAGTTAAAGATGGTCATCTGGTTGTTAACGGTAAAACCATCCGTGTTACTGCAGAACGCGATCCTGCTAACCTGAAATGGAACGAAGTCAACGTTGACGTTGTTGCTGAAGCAACCGGTATCTTCCTGACGGACGAAACCGCACGTAAACACATCACGGCAGGCGCCAAGAAAGTCGTTCTGACTGGCCCGTCCAAAGACAACACCCCGATGTTTGTTATGGGCGTAAACCACAAGGCTTATGCTGGCCAGGAAATCGTATCTAACGCTTCCTGTACGACTAACTGTCTGGCTCCGTTGGCTAAAGTTATCAATGATAAATTCGGTATCGTTGAAGCACTGATGACCACCGTTCACGCAACGACTGCAACGCAGAAAACCGTTGATGGCCCATCTCATAAAGATTGGCGCGGCGGCCGCGGCGCATCTCAGAACATCATCCCATCTTCTACTGGCGCAGCTAAAGCCGTAGGTAAAGTGATCCCTGAACTGAATGGCAAACTGACCGGTATGGCGTTCCGTGTTCCAACTCCGAACGTGTCCGTTGTTGACTTGACCGCTCGTCTGGAAAAACCAGCGTCTTACAAAGAAATCTGTGCTGCCATCAAAGCCGCTTCCGAAGGCGAATTGAAAGGTGTTCTGGGCTATACGGAAGACGACGTGGTTTCTACCGATTTCAATGGTGAAAAACTGACTTCTGTGTTCGATGCCAAAGCCGGTATCGCACTGAGCGATAACTTTGTGAAACTGGTTTCCTGGTATGACAACGAGACCGGATACTCAAATAAAGTATTGGATCTGATCGCCCATATCTCTAAATAAGTATCGGTGATGATTCGATGACGAAGGGCGACAATATGTCGCCCTTTTTGTTGCTGCCTGAAAAGCACAGAATGTGCTAATGAACAACAACCATAAAAGGCAATATCATGAACGATAAGATTTTTAAGCTTCCCATCACAAAAAACATTACCCCCACCATCAGCCAACGTCAGTTGGATCAGCTACCCGTTATCGTCGTTGACCACCCACAGGTACGTGCCGCCGTCACTTTACAAGGCGCACACCTGTTAAGCTGGCAACCTACCCACGAGGCACCTGTTCTATGGCTGAGCGACAACACGCCGTTCACCGAGCACGTAGCGATTCGCGGCGGTGTGCCAATCTGTTTCCCTTGGTTTGGTCCCTTTGCCGAACCGAATCACGGTTTCGCACGGTTGTTGCCATGGGAGTTCACCTCTCACAGCGAAGATGATGAAGGCGTTCAACTCACGTTCACACTCCGCGATACTGAACAAACCCGAGCCAGTTGGCCGCATGAATTCACGCTGATCGCACGTTTCCATTTAGGTAAAGAATGCCGTATTGAACTAGAAGCACATGGTGATTACAGCATAACCAGCGCATTACATACCTATTTCGAAATCGGTGATATCAGCAAAATTAACATTAGCGGATTGGGTGAGTCATTTATTGATAAGGTCAATCAGGGCGCACAGTCAACCGCTCAGGGGGATTTGGTCTTTACCGGACGTACAGACCGTATTTATACCCAGCCACAGTCCGTCAGTGAAATTCATGATCCGGTGCTTAATCGCACTATTGAAGTGCACCATACTCATCATAGCGATGTGGTGTCATGGAACCCAGGCGCAGAGTTGTCACATACCATCGGTGATATGACCGATGACGGTTATAAAACATTTGTCTGCGTAGAAACCGCCAGAGTCAGTCAGCCGTTTGTTGCCAGTGTTAAATCTCCGGCACGGTTAATCAGTGTCATTCGTATCAGAAAATAAAGTATTGGCTGCGGGGGCTGGTTTCACTGCCCCCGTTTTTCTATACCATGTCCAGATATTGCTTATGCGTTGGTGCGGGAAAAGCCTGATCTAACCGGGTTAACTCCTCAGTTGAAAGCACAATCTCTAATGCCTGAGCATTTTCAATCACATGCTGTTCAGAACTGGCCTTAGGTATCGCAATCACGTCGCTATGCCGAGTCACCCATGCCAGAAGCACCTGAGCCGCGGTAATATTTCGTTGTTCAGCAATACCGTTCACCGTGGAATGCATCAACAAATCATCTCGCAAACGACCTGCTTGCGCCAGCGGGCAATATGCCATAACCGGCATGTGATGCTGTTGGCACCATGGCAGCAAATCAAACTCGATCCCGCGCGATGCGAGGTGATAAAGCACTTGGTTAGTCTGACAACTCGGTCCCCCACTCAGCGACCACAGTTCCTGCATATCCTGGATATCAAGATTGGAAACGCCCCACTGCCTGATTTTGCCTGCCTGCTGTAACGTCTGCATGGCGATGATGGTATCAACAAGCGGAAAACCGCCCCGCCAGTGCAGCAAATAGAGATCGATATAATCGGTTTTCAGACGTTGTAAACTTTGCTCACAGGCTGTTATCGCTTTCTGTCCACCCGCATGATGAGGATACACCTTGGAAACAAGGTAAACGCGGTCGCGCAATCCCTGAAGCGCCTCACCGACGACCTCTTCCGCCCCGCCATCAGCATACATTTCCGCTGTATCAATCAGCGTTAACCCTTGTTCAATGCCAACCCGTAACGCATTAATTTCCTGCGTTCTCAGCTCAGCATCCTCGCCCATGTACCATGTCCCCTGACCAATGGCAGGAACACGTCTGCCATCAGGAAAAACAACTGATTTTATCGCCATTACGTTTCCTCCCTTGAATAAAGTAACACCCGATATCCGCCCTATAAATGTGCAAATGGGGTGTCATCACCCCATTTGTTTGTGCAGCAGATGCACCAATATCGCCAATCTCTATCAGAACCGATAGCTCACACCAACACTCATCGTGGCACTGTAGCTTTTGTCGACAATCGGACTATCTTTCATCTCATCAGACAACCGCGTATAGCGGCCAACGGCCCATGTGCTCCAACTCGAATTAATCTGATAGTTTGCACTCAGTTCCAGATACGGAGCCCAACCATCATCGGGACGATAGCGAGCAAAACCTGAGCGGGCTGATTCGCTGCTGCTCACTCCGTAATAGTACCGGTTCATATTTTCACTAAACCAGGTTGCGCCAATACCGGGCACAAGGCTTAAATCCCCCATGGTAAACCGGTAGAGATACGTCGCATCCCAGGCAAATCCATCACTATAATCCAGCGTATCACCAGCCAGAACCGTGCGGATTTCCCCCCAGTCAGCAATATGTCGATAGGCCAAACCAGCCATTAGCGTTCCACGACGCTTATCTAACTGCTTCATTCGCCGATCGTCGCTATCGCCGGGTTTAAAACCTAATGGCAAATAGTATGCCGTCAGGGAAAGGCGATTGGCACCGTCATTCCATAGGTAGTAACCACCGCCTAAGCCACGAAAATAGAAGTTCTCACTTTCGTAATTCAGGACAGGAAGAGGAATAAGGTCATCATCAACACCACGATACACTGATGTTGACCCCGCGGCCCCAATACCTAAAGACACTTCGGCCGCATAAGCGGAAGGCAATGCTATGACGCCAGACGCAAGCGCTGCCAATAAATAGATTTGAGAGTTTTTCACTGTTTTCTATTTCCTATTACATGTGGTTATGGCCAAAAGAGACACACAGCATGAGTGACCCACCTTATCTCTATCAGATTAATTCAAAATAAGATAAGTGAACATGTTATATACCCAACAACACCACTTGAACTTGAAAGATAAAGGATACATCAATAATACCGCCTTATGACGAATACATGACATCCGCCCTGACGACAACCCAACGGAATGATACACGCAATTGTCCGGAAGTGAGTCCTTGATATGTCTTAAAAATATGTCTATTGAGTAGAGGCAATTTTACGGATGCAAACTACGCTTTAATACAGAAGGTGAAGTTTCCCACGTCAGCAAGGATGAAGAAAATCGCAAAATGACGCTTAATCACAAGTTGGCATAAGGGTTGCTGTACTCAGGGAAGCTTCTTCTTTCAGGGGGCAATACATTAATTGGCTTATCAGCCAGATATTATTCCACTCGCTCTCTTAATCTGTGCTAATCGACGAAGGATGGGCATCGCTATGAACATATTTGATCACTACCGTCAGCGTTACGACGCTGCCAAGGATGAAGAGTTCACATTGCAGGAATTCCTTACTATCTGCCAGCAGGATCGTAGCGCGTACGCTAACGCCGCCGAACGATTATTAATGGCAATCGGCGAACCCGTGATGGTGGATACCGCTCATGAATCGCGTTTATCCCGTCTCTTTTCGAACCGGGTGATTGCCCGCTATCCTGCATTTGAAGAGTTTTATGGTATGGAAGAAGCCATAGAACAAATTGTCTCTTATTTAAAACACGCAGCTCAAGGATTAGAAGAAAAGAAACAGATTCTGTATCTGCTGGGTCCAGTTGGTGGTGGTAAATCATCATTGGCTGAGCGACTCAAAGCGCTGATGCAACGCGTCCCGATATATATTCTCAGTGCTAACGGTGAGCGGAGTCCGGTGAACGATCACCCGCTCTGCCTGTTTAATCCGCAGGAAGATGCCGCCATACTGGAGAAAGAATACGCTATTCCGCGACGCTATCTGGGTACGATCATGTCGCCATGGGCAGCAAAACGCCTACAGGAATTTGGCGGCGATCTCTCTAAGTTTAAAGTCGTCAAAGTCTGGCCATCCATTCTGGCGCAGGTCGGCATAGCCAAAACCGAACCCGGTGATGAGAATAATCAGGATATCTCCGCGCTGGTCGGTAAAGTGGATATCCGCAAACTGGAACATTATGCCCAGAACGATCCCGATGCTTATGGCTATTCAGGCGCACTCTGCCGTGCCAACCAGGGCATTATGGAATTCGTCGAGATGTTCAAAGCCCCGATTAAAGTGCTGCATCCTTTGCTGACAGCAACACAAGAAGGCAACTATAACGGAACCGAAGGCATCGCTGCCCTGCCATTCAATGGCATTATTCTGGCTCACTCCAATGAATCGGAATGGGTGCAGTTCCGCAATAACAAAAACAACGAAGCGTTTCTTGATCGCGTGTATATCGTAAAGGTACCGTACTGCCTGCGCGTTTCAGAAGAAGTCAAAATCTACGACAAACTGTTGAATCACAGTGAGTTGACACATGCGCCATGCGCCCCTGGCACGCTGGAAACGCTGGCTCGTTTTTCTATTCTGTCCCGTCTGAAGGAGCCGGAAAACTCCAGTCTTTATTCCAAAATGCGGGTTTACGATGGAGAGAGCCTGAAAGATACCGATCCAAAAGCGAAATCCTATCAGGAGTATCGTGATTACGCCGGTGTGGATGAAGGCATGAATGGCCTGTCGACCCGATTTGCGTTTAAGATCCTGTCCCGCGTCTTCAATTTCGATCACAGTGAAGTCGCAGCCAACCCGGTACACCTGTTTTACGTGTTGGAACAGCAAATCGAGCGTGAACAATTTCCACAAGATCAGGCTGAGAAATATCTGGAGCACCTGAAAGGCTACCTGATTCCCAAATATGCGGAGTTCATCGGCAAAGAAATCCAGACCGCCTACCTGGAATCTTACTCGGAATACGGACAAAACATTTTTGACCGCTATGTCACCTATGCCGATTTCTGGATTCAGGATCAGGAATACCGCGATCCTGATACCGGGCAGTTATTTGACCGGGAATCGCTCAATGCCGAACTGGAGAAGATCGAAAAACCAGCAGGCATCAGTAACCCCAAAGACTTCCGTAATGAAATCGTCAACTTTGTGCTGCGCGCTCGCGCAAACAACAGCGGACGTAACCCTAACTGGACCAGTTACGAAAAATTACGGACGGTGATTGAGAAGAAAATGTTTTCCAACACCGAAGAACTTCTGCCTGTCATTTCATTCAACACCAAAACCTCGACGGATGAGCAGAAAAAACATGATGATTTTGTCGATCGGATGATGGAAAAAGGCTACACCCGAAAACAGGTCCGTTTGCTGTGCGAATGGTATCTGCGGGTGAGGAAATCATCATAATGGTGCATGAAGCTGGCAACGTCGTTTGGGGGAAGTATGGCCTATTTCATTGATCGACGGCTAAATGGCAAAAACAAGAGCATGGTGAATCGCCAGCGCTTTTTGCGCCGCTACAAGTCGCAAATAAAACAGTCGATTTCCGAGGCCATTAATAAGCGTTCGGTAACCGATATTGAAAGCGGGGAGTCGGTGTCGATCCCCAGTAAAGACATCAACGAACCCATGTTTCATCAGGCTCGCGGAGGACACCGCCATCGTGTCCATCCGGGCAACGACCATTTTGTGCAAAACGATCGTATCGAACGGCCACAAGGAGGTGGCAGCGGAGGTGGCGGTCAAGGCGATGCCAGTAATGATGGTGAAGGCCAGGATGAATTTGTATTCCAGATCTCCAAAGATGAATACCTCGATCTCTTATTCGAAGATCTGGCATTGCCTAATTTAAAAAAAACGCAGCATCGACAGCTCAATGAGTTCAAGACTCATCGCGCGGGATACACTGCAAACGGCGTTCCCGCTAATATCAGCGTGGTACGCTCACTGCAAAACTCCCTCGCCCGACGGATGGCAATGACGGCGGGCAAGCGGCGAGAATTGCATGCGCTGGAAGAAACGCTGGAGCAATTGGCACATACTGAGCCAGTCCAACTGCTGGAGGAAGAACGTTTACGCCAACGTATTGCAGAACTCCGTCAGAAAATAGCGAGCGTACCGTTCATTGACACATTTGATTTACGCTATAGAAATTATGAACGCCGACCCGAGCCGTCCAGTCAGGCCGTGATGTTTTGCCTGATGGATGTCTCGGGTTCGATGGATCAGACAACCAAAGATATGGCTAAACGCTTTTATATCCTGCTCTATCTGTTTCTTAGTCGGAACTATAAAAACGTTGATGTCGTCTATATCCGTCATCACACGCAGGCCAAAGAGGTCGATGAGCAGGAGTTTTTTTACTCACAAGAAACTGGCGGTACGATTGTATCCAGCGCGTTGAAACTCATGGAAGAGGTTGTTCGCGAACGTTATGATCCGGCGCAATGGAATATTTATGCTGCGCAAGCTTCCGATGGCGATAACTGGGCGGATGATTCCCCGCTCTGCCACCAGATTTTGGCAAAGCAGTTGCTGCCAATGGTCCGTTATTATAGCTACATTGAAATTACCCGGCGCTCACATCAAACACTGTGGCATGAGTATGAAATACTCCGCGACGAATTTGATAATTTCGCCATGCAACACATTCGTGATTCCAATGATATTTATCCCGTGTTCCGCGAACTGTTTCGCAAACAGACGGTTGGTCACTGATCGCCGTTCACTACATTTAACCCAAATCCTCCTCTTGTCCCTGTTCAGGCAGGGACTTATTTTTTCCAGCAGACACATTAACAAACGAACCATATTGAAAAAATAATCGGCTGCTTTCAAAAAATAGTGACAACGTCACTAAAAATGTAACACCGTGATGTGCCAATCACTGAAATGATTTAATTCTTTCATTTCTCCGATCGGACCATTACGCTATGCCCAATATGATAAAAGTCGCTAAGTAAAACTCAGGTTTCTGTTATTTATGCCAAATTTTGTTCTGCTCTTATTAGCGTTGGTTCTACTGGGCCCATTGGGAATCGATATTTATTTACCCTTGATTCCTACGATTGCACAAAACTTAACTAGCACAGAATCACTGATTCAATCGACCATCGCACTTTTTATTCTGGTTATGGGTTTAGGTCAGTTAGTCGCAGGGCCACTCGCCGATCGTTATGGTCGCCGACCAATGGCTTTGGCTGGAGTGATCATCTATATTCTGGGCGCCACGATGGCTGCTTTGGCGACGGATGCCGACATTTTTGTACTATCCCGCCTTTTGCAAGGCATGGCCGTCTGCTGTACGGCTGTCGCTATTTTCAGCGGTGTTCGAGACCGGTTGAATGGCGATGAGGCGGCGAGAACATTTGGCTTTCTTAATGGCACGCTAAATATCGTGCCAGCCCTCGCCCCACTATTAGGCGGGCTACTCGCTGAGACATTTGGCTGGCGAGCCCCTTTCTGGTTTCTGTCGGCGTACAGCACTGTTATCCTGATTCTGGTCATTTTTTTCCTGCCAGAAACGCGTCCAACATCAACATTGTCAGTGCGAGGTATTCCATTACGGCAATATGGACGTATTCTCACCGATCCTCGCTTTTTCGGTTTCGCATTTGTTAATGCTGGGGCTATGGGGATGGCGTTGACCTACGTTACCTTCTCCTCGGTTGTTCTGATGAACGAAGCAAAGCTGACACCTCTGCAATTTTCAATCGCATTTGGTGGAAATGGATTTTGGATCATGTTGGTCAGCTTCTTTGCTAACCGCATCATTCGTAAAGTTGGACGCCCTGTTTGCCTCACGATAGGCAGTCTGCTGATGGGATTAGGCTGTATTAGTCTACTCGGCGGCGTAATCGTGCTTCCACCTCACTGGCAAGACACTTGGCCAAGCTACATGCTACCTGTTGCACTAGCCTGCGCTGGGTTGGCATTTCTGATCGGCCCCGCAACCAGTTACGCATTAGAACCTTATGCCAATGAAGCGGGAATTGCGTCCGCGTTGGTGGGATTCATTCAGATGGCAGGCGGAGCGGCACTTGGACTTACCGCGATGGCACTACCACTGCCTTATAAGGTTTCCCTGGCTCTGGTTATGCTATGCGCCGCTTTAATTGCGGTACACGCCAGATGGTTAACCCGAAATATTAAAGGCAGTATTACCTCATTGACGCCTCATTAAATTCAAACGCCATCAATACCTAACTTATGCCCACCAATATCCCTGTCATAGGTACATTCCTGATGTCACCAGCCTTTTATAACCGCAACTGAGCGACTACACAATGAACCGGAAGATCATTGATGATCGTTTCCGGTACAATATTTTCATTTAGTGCTATAGATGAAGTTTTTTAAATCAGTCTTCCAGCTTTTATTCTTTTTATCAAAATCAAGCTTACCATTGTCTTTATTTCTTTTTACGTAGAAAATATCAGATAACTTAGAGGTTCTCCTTCCTAAATCATCAAACAAACAAAAAGTCAAAGTTTCCTTACTCAATGTCCTTTCGTTGAGCATATCCCATTCTATTTCATCGTCAAAAACAGTAAAAATCTCACCTTCATTTAATATCTTCCAGCCAGCACCTTCTAACATTTCTTTCATTTCCAACATTTTGTCTCTTATTGTCATAACATCTCCAAGGTCGTATTTATTAGCGTAAAGGCTGGTATTCCAACGATTTACCATGGTGTAGTACTTCGCTGCCCTGCATCTGCTCGTTGACAACAAGAGGCTACAACACTGGCCCTGATACGCTTACGACACCAAAACTGGCGGGATTTTCGGACCGCACACTGATGAAACATGCTGGGAGTTACTGACTCTGTTGAAACCGTTTAATATTAGCATGTTCACCAGCGATGACCGGCAAGATTTTTACCCAACGCATCGAACGTAGCAATCTGATATTACTAACCAAAATTAAACGGCTGGCTCATAAAACGATTGGTTTCTCACACTCCATTGGACTCCTCAAAAAAAGTCATCGGTGCCTTTATCGAAAAATACATGTTCTACTAACTGGAGGCATTACCAAATAAAGAAAAAGGAAGAGTCGTTAAAGCGCTTTCGCGCTATTAACACAAAGTATCAAATTTCAGAAAACAGACTGATTTTGGAAAAGAATTTCCTCTGCAACTATTTCTATAACATCACCCGATTGAATTTCAATTTTCATTCTTTCAAGTCCATCGGAATCTCTTCCCAACTCAATAATTCCATTAATGCTCACGCTCTCGCCCCACTTGTCATTTTTGGGAATATTAATCAACCTAATACCATTAGCCTTTATGACAACTGATTCAGAGCTATTGTCCAACAATTTGATGACTAATTCTCCTTTGCCCCAATAGACTAATAGAGAAAGTAATATCCAATCGTGCATAGTTATATTCCCTATTTATCAATATTTAAGGGTAGATAAATGCCAGTATATTCAGAAGGAACGAGTTTCCTATTTACATTAGGACCCTATAATCAACTTCTTTTTCAGCGAAATAAACATCTGACATACGATGATCATAAAATATCACACTTTCCTGTAGGCGTGTGATGCAGGCACCGGCCCCAACGAGTCGAAGTTCATGGATGAGCCGAGTAACGAGCGTGGCCAACACACATGCAACTTGAAGTATGGCGGGTACACCGCCCACACTACCGCCTGCACTGACGGGAGTTGCCCCTCGCACATATTCTGAATTCGGCGACCAAACACATCGTAACGATACCGCTGCCGCGTCCCATTCGGCAAGCTCACACCACCAGTCAGTCCTGAACATTCCTAAATGAATCATACTGTAAGTGCAAATTACTGGTTCCTCTAGTTTAAGACATTCGGACATGAGATCAGACAAATCAGAACGCAGTATCGAATGGGAAGTCAAAACGACAAAAATGGTGCCACCGCTATTGTTGAAACGGATAGTTGTCCAGGTATGCGATACGTACTGGGAAAAAGTATTGAACAGCGGGATATTCAGTGTCTACACCGGGTTCGCAGCGACTTATGGCGACATTAGTTACTGCTCGATATAACCCGGCGCTCAGAGATTTTTATCAACGTTTGGTGGAGGCGGGAAAACCAAAGAAAGCGGCTTTGGTTGCCAGTATGCACAAACTGTTGACTATCCTGAAACTTGAATTATTTTGGGTATAACTCTCTCAAACAAAGAGGATTATCCTGCTGAGTTACGCCATCAGGCGTAACGTTGCAATGACAAGTCATCCGATTGAATATCTGGCGTTTTTCCAGAAATAATATCCGCCAACAATTGCCCAGATCCACAGGCCATTGTCCATCCTAATGTTCCGTGCCCGGTATTCAGATAAAGATTCTTCAACGGCGAACGTCCCACCAACGGTGTACCATCTGGCGTCATTGGACGTAATCCTGTCCAAAAGACTGCCTGTTCAATGTGACCCGCATGAGGATATAAATCGCCAACGACCATTTCCAGTGTTTCACGTCGTTTAGGATTCAACGTCGTATTGAAACCTACAATTTCAGCCATTCCGCCAACACGAATGCGTTGTTCGAAACGGGTAATCGCGACTTTATACGTTTCATCCAGCACCGTGGATACAGGAGCCGCAGCATCGTTCGTCAACGGAATAGTCAGAGAATACCCTTTCAAAGGATAGACCGGGATAGAAAACCAGTCGCGTAGTAAGCCAGTTGAATAGGAACCACATGCCATGACGTAGGCATCAGCGGTGATCACGTGATCGTCACATTGCACTCCTGTTACCTGCTGTCCATCCACAAGCAAATGACGAACATTCTGTCCCAGTTTGAATATCACACCGTGCGATTCAGCCATTTTAGCCAGATGACGGGTAAATAACTGGCAGTCTCCCGTTTCATCGAGCGGTAAGCGTAAACCACCCGTGAGCTTTTTTGTTGTACTCGCCAGTGCTGGCTCCACCGTTGCCAGCTCTACATTCGTCAACAACTGATAAGGTACGCCTGCATCCTTGAGTACTGCGATGTCTCTCGCCGCATTTTCAAACTGTTGTTCTGTTCTAAATAACTGTAACGTTCCCCCCTGCCGTCCCTCATAGTGGATAGCCGTATCCTGTCGCAATTTTTGCAGGCACGCTCTGCTATATTCCGCCAATCGCACCATACGTGCCTTATTGACCTTATAATGGCGGCTATCGCAGTTAAGTAACATTTGCCACATCCAGCGCAATTGCTCAGCCGAACCATCCAGACGAATAGCCAGTGGCGCATGACGTTGAAACATCCATTTAATCGCTTTCAACGGTATGCCCGGCGCGGCCCAAGGTGCCGAATAACCGGGTGATATCTGACCCGCATTGGCGGCGCTGGTTTCAAGCGCCGGCTCAGGTTGCCGATCGATCACCGTAACATCATGCCCAGCCTGAGCAAGATACCAGGCTGTACTAACGCCAATCACGCCACTTCCCAGAATGACAACACGCATTCTCTTCATCCTCCTGATTTTTTCTGATCACCATCCAGTGCGCTGGTTAGCAATATATCAACAAGAATAAAAAAGCCGTTTATCGCTGAAGCATGGCATTACTCTAGCACTTAGATCATCATTGTCATTAAGCTCATGGCATAGCCATAATCGATTATTCCGCCCCAACCCACCGTTTTTTCATCATTTTTATCAGATTAAGCTACGATTAATAATGTCTGAACCATACCGTTCAGACTGGTATGTTAGGGGGCGCGCTAATGGCTATATCAACAGATCGTCAGGCAAAAAAAACACATCGCCTGAGCGATGGACCGGACTGGACGTTTGAATTATTGCAGGTCTACCTCGATGAGATAGATCGAGTGGCAAAATTATATCGTCTGGATACCTATCCACATCAAATCGAAGTGATTACTTCAGAGCAAATGATGGATGCCTATTCCAGTATTGGTATGCCAATCAATTATGCCCACTGGTCATTCGGGAAAAAATTCATTGAAACGGAGCAGCGTTACAAACAGGGTCAGCAAGGATTAGCTTATGAGATCGTCATTAATTCCGATCCTTGTATTGCTTATCTTATGGAAGAAAACACCCTGCCGATGCAAGCACTGGTCATGGCGCATGCCTGCTATGGGCACAACTCGTTTTTTAAAGGCAATTATCTGTTTCGCAGTTGGACCGATGCAGGCTCAATTGTTGATTACCTTATTTTTGCCAGACAGTATATTTCGCAATGCGAAGAGCGTTATGGCGTTGAAGAGGTTGAGCGCTTACTGGATTCTTGCCATGCGTTAATGAACTATGGTGTTGACCGCTATAAACGACCGCAGAAAATCTCTCTCGAAGAAGAAAAATCCCGGCAAAAAAGTCGTGAGGAATATCTACAAAGTCAGGTTAACGATCTATGGAAAACGCTACCGAGACGAGAACAAGGCATCGCCACGGAGCAAGCCCGCCGTTTTCCGCAAGAACCACAGGAAAACCTGCTCTATTTTATGGAAAAAAACGCCCCGCTTCTTGAACCCTGGCAACGTGAGATTCTGCGCATCGTACGTAAAGTCAGTCAGTATTTCTATCCACAGAAACAGACTCAGGTGATGAATGAAGGCTGGGCCACGTTCTGGCATTACTCCATTCTCAATCACCTTTATGATGAAGGCCGGGTTTCTGAGCGTTTCATGTTGGAGTTTCTGCACAGCCATACCAATGTCATTTACCAGCCACCGTATAATAGCCCGTATTACAACGGCATTAACCCTTATGCGCTGGGTTTTGCCATGTTTCAGGATATCAAGCGTATTTGTCAGTCGCCGACGGACGAGGATCGTTACTGGTTTCCGGATATCGCCGGTAAAGACTGGCTCGATACGCTGCATTTTGCCATGCAGAACTTCAAAGATGAAAGTTTTATCAGCCAGTTTCTGTCACCCAAAATCATGCGTGATTTCAGAATGTTTACCGTTCTGGACGACGATCACAATAACTATCTGGAAATTGCAGCTATCCACGACGAAGAAGGCTATCGCTTAATTCGTCAGGAGCTATCCGCTCAATATAATCTGAGCCATCTGGAGCCCAATATCCAGGTATGGAACGTAGATTTGCGCGGTAATCGTTCACTCACACTGCGTTACATTCCTCATAACCGCGCACCGCTGGATAAAAGTAGCCATGAAGTGATGAAACACGTCCATCGTCTGTGGGGGTTTGATGTCTATCTTGAGCAAGCCAACACCGATGGTAGCGTGGAATTATTGGAGCGATGCCCGCCGAGGAATACATCGGCATGACATTTTGACAGGATAAGCGCTCTGGGGTATTCAGTCTTCTGCGTACCCCAAAGCGGACTTAACGGCGAATTTCAGCGATATCTCGAGGGATCGTACTCTGCATGCTGTGCCAAATCGCGCCGCTTTCTTTACCGTAGTGTCTGACAACATCCATCACCTGTTCATACAACCCGTCGCGACATAAATCTTCCAGGCGACGATAAAAATCCATCGCGAGTTTGCGAGCATCAGGGTTAGAGAAATAGTAGCGCCCAACACGAATATACAGCCCCTTCAATCCATTAAGAATAAGGCCATAAATCGGATTACCGGAAGCGAAAGCCAGCCCACGAAAAACGTCATAATCAAGCTGAGCAAAAGCGTCGGCATTATCATCCACCACTCCGGTTTGCGTCAGCACTTCACGGGTTTTCTCAGGATGTTGACGTAATGCCGTACGAATAAAAATCGCCGCAATGTTGGTACGTACTGCCAGAAGATTATCAATTAACTGCGGTACGCTATCGTGATCGAGCCTTGCTAGCGTCTCCAGAATATTCAGGCCGGATGTTTCCCAGAAGTTATTGATTTTCGTCGGTTTACCGTGCTGTATCGTTAACCAACCATCTCGAGCCAAACGCTGAAGCACCTCGCGCAAAGTGGTACGCGTGACCCCGATCAATTCAGAAAGCTCTCTTTCTGCTGGCAGAATTGAACCTGGAGGAAAGCGGTTATTCCATATACTTTCAATAATATATTCTTCCGCGAATCCGGCCGGACTTTGCGCCTTTATAACCATGAGTTTGATATTCCGTAGCGATATTTACCGATGACAGCTGATCTCATCATACCAGACGAAAGAACCATGACATAGCAGAGCAACCACACATAAAACAAATTCAAAGTAAAACTGTGATTACAAACAAACCATTGCGCGTAACGACAATATACTCTCTGCTTGATTACGTTATGATGTTCTCCACCAACACTTACATACTCGCTATCATCCAAGACACAGCCAATTGATGTGTTTTTGATATACGATGGGTTAACAATAAGGAAAGGCACTTCGCATGACAAGCATGCCCATGTATCAAATACTATTAAAAAATTTTCTAGGCCAGTCGCCTAATTGGTACAAGTTAACGATTTTCAGTTTCTTGATTATCAACCCGCTTCTGTTTTATTTCGTCAGTCCATTCTGGGCGGGATGGTTGCTGGTGGTTGAATTCATTTTTACGTTAGGAATGGCGCTGAAATGTTATCCGCTACAGCCAGGTGGGTTGCTGGCGTTACAAGCGGTATTTATTGGCATGACCAGCGCAACGCAAGTCTGGCATGAAGTCACCGGAAATATCGAAGTACTGCTATTGCTGGTCTTTATGGTTGCCGGCATCTATTTTATGAAGCAATTACTGCTGTTTGTGTTCACTAAACTACTCCTTAATATTCACTCCAAAACGCTGCTGTCATTAGCTTTTTGTCTTGCCGCCGCATTTCTTTCTGCGTTTTTAGATGCTTTAACCGTCATCGCCGTTGTCATCAGCGTCGCCATCGGTTTCTACGGCATCTATCATCGCGTAGCCTCTAGCCAGAATACCGATGATGCTGACATCACCGATGACAGTAAGCTGATCGATACCGATCATAGAAATACACTCGATCAATTTCGGGCATTTTTACGCAGTTTATTAATGCACGCTGGCGTCGGTACCGCGCTGGGTGGCGTGATGACAATGGTCGGTGAACCACAGAATTTGATTATCGCTAAAAGCGCCGGATGGGATTTTGTGAGTTTCTTCCTGCGTATGTCATCCGTTACCATCCCGGTTTTTATTTGCGGTATCTTGACCTGTGTATTGGTTGAGCGTTTCAAACTATTTGGTTACGGCGCAACGTTACCTGGAAACGTGCGTAGCGTCTTGGAAGATTACGATCAAAAAATGACGGAGAAACGTACGCCGCAAGATAAAGGGAGATTAGTTGTTCAGGCCATTATCGGTATTTGGTTAATTGTGGCATTGGCCTTTCATTTGGCCGAAGTCGGCTTGATCGGCCTTTCCGTCATTATTATGGCGACAACCTTTGGCGGTATTACCGAAGAACATGCGATTGGTAAAGCATTTCAGGATGCCCTGCCGTTCACCGCGCTCCTGACCGTATTTTTCTCGGTTGTCGCCGTCATCATCGATCAGCAACTTTTCAGTCCGATCATTCATTACGTATTGCAATCGTCCGAAAGTTCGCAACTTACCCTGTTTTATCTGTTTAATGGCCTGCTTTCCTCTATTTCCGACAACGTATTTGTTGGCTCGGTTTACATTACTGAAGCACGTAATGCGTTTGAAAACGGCGCCATTTCTCTACGGCAGTTTGAGCTGTTGGCTGTCGCCATTAATACCGGAACCAACTTGCCATCGGTTGCGACACCGAACGGTCAGGCCGCTTTTCTGTTTTTGCTGACTTCGGCCCTGGCACCACTCATTCGTCTTTCTTATGGACGCATGGTTATCATGGCGCTGCCTTATACGATCGTCATGACGCTGGTTGGGCTACTTTGCGTTGAATACACGTTAGTGCCTTTTACCGATTTCCTGTTGCAACAACACTGGATTTCCGCGCCTGATTTCCCCATATCTGGCAGCCACTAATTGTCACAATCGTGTATAGTGATGGGGGAAGAGATGATATCAAAATCAGATCTGCCCCCTTGCTTCGAAATTAAAGAAAAAGTTTTAATAAAATAGATTGTTACGTTTTATACCCAAAATAATTCGAGTTTCAGGAAGGCGGCAAGAGAAGGAATCCCGATGAGCTTACTTGAGTAAGTGATTCGGGTGACTGAACGTGGCCAACGCACATGAAACTTGAAGTATGACGGGTAGACACAGTGAAATGATGGTGGTGAAACTCAATTGGTTTACACTGCTAACTCGATCGTTTTTAGCATGGAATATTTGTTATGTTGCGATTTCTTAATCGTTGCTCACGTGGACGTGGCGCCTGGTTGTTAATGGCGTTGACGGCCTTAATTCTGGAATTGGTCGCGCTTTATTTCCAGCACGTTATGCTCTTAAAGCCATGCGTGCTGTGTATTTACCAACGCAGTGCCCTTTTCGGTATCATGGGAGCCGGTTTGCTGGGGGCCATTGCGCCGGCGAGTTTACTGCGCTACCCCGCTATTGGACTTTGGATCTATAGTGCCTATGAAGGTTTGCTTCTCGCCTGGAAACAGACCGATATGCAGCTTAATCCTTCTCCTTTCAACATTTGTGATTTCTTTGTCAACTTTCCGTCCTGGTTACCATTAGACAAATGGCTTCCCGCCGTTTTCAGCGCTTCTGGAGACTGTTCTGAACGTCAGTGGCAGTTTTTATCTTTGGAAATGACACAATGGTTAGTGGGGATTTTCGCCGCTTACTTGCTGATCGCCGTGTTGGTTCTGATTGCTCAGCCGTTCCGTCCTAAACGTCGCGATCTTTTCAGCCGCTAAGACAGTAAAAGAGACAAAAGCCCGGGTTCACACCCGGGCTAGCGTGTGACGGGCAAAACACAGATCTCTCCATTTTCTACTGCTGAGGGCGATAGATATGCCTGTAGTGGACTAATCTGTCTTTGAAAAATTGTCTTTTTTCCGTAGGGATATTTTTCGACACCTCGTCAGCGTTAATGGCCTTATGCTGGCTTTCCATAAAAGCAATGGTGGAAGCCGCAAAATCCGTGTACTGATCGCTATATTGAATAATGATTTTTTCAAAGTTGACCATTTGTCTTCCCCCTCATGCTGTTTGTTGCTGTTGTATTAAAATTATACAGCATATTGAGAATTGCACAGGGAAGAACCGTGATTATGTTTACCTCGCCCACGCTGGTTTGTTCAATATGTGATCTTGCCAGTCAATAACCTCACTCTCTCTCACGGCAATATGACGAACCGAAATGCGTTCTCCATGCATTGCCGTCTTTGAGCCCGTAATCAACGGATGCCAGTGTGGTAACGCTTCTCCTTCGTTGATGAGTCGGTAAGCACAGGTGGCCGGTAGCCAATTGAAGGTCAGTAAATTTTCCCGAGTCAGTTTGATGCAGTCCGGTTCATATTCGAAACGATGCTCATAATGACGACACTGACAGCTTTTGATATTCAATTGGTTACAGGCTACATTGGTAAAATAGATCTCCTCGGTATCCTCATCAATCAGCTTGTTTAAACAGCACTGACCGCAGCCATCACACAATGACTCCCACTCATTATCGGACATCTCTGACAATGTTTTACGTTGCCAAAAAGGAAGGCGTTCAGTCATTTTCTTTTCCAGTTAATCTTTTTTGGGTGGTCTATATAACGGGTTTAGCAGGCGGGAGCAAGTTTTGCTACCCATTCATATGGGAACGGGTAGCAAGGTGATTAGATGATACGCGTATTCAGCGAGCGATCGTTGATCGTAATTTTTAACATATCACCAGATTGGATCGGCCCTACGCCCTTCGGCGTTCCCGTCAGGATGATATCCCCCGCTCTCAGGGTGAAAAATCGGCTCATATAAGCAATCAGTGGCAAAATCGGTGTGATCATGTCGCGGGTGTTGCCCTGCTGACGAATCTCCTCGTTCACCTTCACGCTCAATTCGGTTTGCTGTGGGTCAACAAACTCTGATACCGGGATAAAACCGGAAATAGGACAAGAACCGTCGAACGCTTTTGCTTTCTCCCACGGTTGTCCGGCCTTTTTAAATTCAGACTGTAAATCACGTAACGTTAGATCCAGCGCCACACCATAACCGGCAATAGCGCGAGCCACTCGTTCTTCATTCGCCTGCTTTAACGGCGTGCCAATGAGCACAGCCAGTTCAACTTCGTGATGGACCGAGCCCAGGTTTTTAGGAATAGCCACTGGCTGGCGCAAATCACATAGCGATGTTTCAGGTTTAATGAACAACACCGGCTCGGTTGGTGTTGCACTCCCCATTTCTTTAATGTGTTCAGAATAGTTACTGCCGACACACACGACTTTGTTGACCGGGAAATCAAGCAATGCCCCCTGCCAGTCTCTGTGTTGATACATGGATATTCTCCTGCCCTGTCTGTGAAATCATCGCGACGCACACCTCAATTTGGCGGCATCAAAGCATCATCATATACAATGCAATACGGTAAAAATAGTTTGTTGTCCAGTCGTGACTCACGACGAACCGCCATACCTTTTACGCGATCCAAAACAAAATTTCTGCCACTGGCATCACCACTGTCGCAGAAAATCACTTTCGAATAAAACGAGCCAGTGCATCGCTATCCATGACAATAATCAATTCCGAGCCTGGCACCGATATCGGTTGAACAGGAAACTCTATTATTTTAACCAATCGGATTATTCATCAGCACCACCGTTTTTAAATACTCGACAGCGCCATATTATGATTGCGGCATTATCTGAAAAATAAACGTCGTATTAATTTTTTACATTTACCATTTCGCTTTTAATAACGATTCTGGCGGTGGCGGAACCTGTAGATAAAATCCCTGATCCTGAAGCGCTTGTTTGACCTTTTCAAGGTCAGCATTAGCCAGCTTCTTACTGCCATCCAGCGGTAATAACATGGCCAAATGGGGTACGCCAAAACTTTTCATTAGTTCTTCCGGCACACGCGAAAAATCGTCTTTTTTTTCGACATAAAGATAAGTTTGGTCACGTTGGGAACTTCGATAGATCACACAAAACATTTTTTTTACTCTATTTAATGGGAATGGCGTCTTGCCTGTATATAATTGTGACTATAACATGCTTACAGCGCTCTGGAATATCATGCCTTAAATGTTACTCTAGGGATTAAAAGATGCTGAAACTGAGTCAGGATAGATGTCACAAACGCCAATAGAACTAAAAGGCAGCAGCTTTACCTTATCGGTTGTTCATTTGCATGATTCCCAACCCGAGGTAATTTATCAGGCATTGCAGGAAAAGATTGAGCAAGCACCGGCTTTTCTTAAAAATGCGCCCGTGGTGCTTAATGTTGCCGCCTTGATGGCGGAAACGGACTGGATAAAATTACAACAGGCAATCGCATCAACCGGATTGCGTGTTGTGGGCGTCAGCGGCTGTAAAGACGAACAGTTGAAACGCGCCATTACGCTAGCTGGCCTCCCTTTGTTGAGCGAAGGCAAAGAACAGCGCCGCCAGGCAGAGCCCGTTACAGCCGTTCCCGTCGCAACCAAAACCAAAGTGATTAATACGCCGATACGCTCTGGTCAGCAGATTTACGCCAGAAACTGCGATTTGATCGTAACCAGCAGTGTCAGCGCGGGTGCAGAGGTGATTGCCGACGGCAATATCCATATTTATGGCATGATGCGTGGACGTGCACTTGCTGGCGTGTCAGGTGATGTACAAAGCCAAATTTTCTGTACGCATCTGGCCGCAGAACTGGTTTCTATCGCCGGGCGTTATTGGCTAAGCGATCAGATACCGGCTTCATATTTCGGGCAGGCAGCAAGGATAAACCTGAACCTGCTGGACAATGTTTTAAACATAAAACCTCTAGATTAGTACCTGTGCCATAAGGCGTCACCGTGACTAGAATAACGGTTGCAACGGCCTGAAGGCATAAGTCCTGAACCCTTTAACAAGGAAACATTTATGGCACGCATCATTGTTGTTACATCGGGTAAAGGGGGCGTTGGCAAGACCACTTCAAGCGCGGCCATTGCTACCGGTTTAGCCCAAAAAGGAAAGAAAACCGTTGTTATCGACTTTGACATCGGTCTGCGCAACCTCGATCTGATTATGGGGTGTGAACGCCGGGTTGTTTATGATTTTGTTAACGTTATTCAAGGTGATGCGACCCTGAATCAAGCGTTAATCAAAGATAAACGCACGGAAAACCTCTATATTCTGCCAGCTTCACAAACACGAGACAAAGATGCGTTGACTCGTGAAGGTGTGGAAAAAATATTGAACGATCTCGGTGACATGGAGTTTGAGTTCATCGTTTGTGACTCACCCGCTGGGATTGAAACAGGCGCATTGATGGCACTCTATTTTGCCGATGAAGCCGTTATAACCACCAACCCGGAAGTCTCTTCCGTTCGTGACTCCGACCGTATTCTTGGCATCCTGTCATCAAAATCTCGACGTGCAGAACGTTCGGAAGATCCTATCAAAGAACACCTGCTGTTGACCCGTTACAATCCGGGCAGAGTGAGCCGTGGTGATATGTTAAGTATGGAAGATGTGCTCGAAATTCTGAGGATCCCGCTGGTTGGCGTGATTCCAGAAGATCAGTCTGTACTACGTGCATCTAACCAAGGCGAACCCGTTATTCTGGACATCGAATCTGATGCGGGCAAAGCCTACGCGGACACCGTCGATCGCCTGTTGGGTGAAGAGCGCGCCTTCCGTTTTGTAGAGGAAGAAAAGAAAAGTTTCCTTAAACGACTTTTTGGGGGATAAATTATGGCATTACTCGACTTCTTTCTGTCCCGCAAAAAAACGACAGCCAATATTGCCAAGGAGCGGCTGCAAATTATTGTTGCGGAGCGACGTCGGGGAGATAGCGAACCTCATTATCTGCCGCAGTTAAAGCGGGATATACTTGAGGTCATCTGTAAATATGTACAGATCGATCCTGAAATGGTAACCGTTCAATTAGAGCAAAAAGGCGATGATATTTCCGTGTTGGAACTGAACGTCACATTGCCAGAGGCGGAAGACGCGCCTAAATGATATTTTTGCCATAATTATCCCCTGCTACTTCGCAGGGGATATTCTATTTCGGCGATACCGTCATACTTTAGTGGCTAACCTGCGTTAATATTTTTGCAAAATGTCTCTCAATGCATCGCCATATAAATTATCACGCCAGCCGGAAAGCATTTCTGGTGAAGTATCCTGCCCTATCATTAATTTCCAGTGCCAGTTCAGTAGTCGGTTAATTTGACGCCGTGACGCCAACAATTCAGCAGACAACCCACTCGTCTCACTGTAGTGTTGAACCATCGCTTTAATATCCTTAAACACTTTCTTATAGCCTGGATAATCAATCAGATTAATGACTGGTGCCGGACAATCTTCATCGGCGATATCGCTGGTTTGCGCCACCAAAGACAACAAAGTTTTACCATGGTAGCGGATCTCCGGGCCACTCAGCCCTAAAGCATCAAGCTCTCCTAATGACGAGGGTAAAAAACGAGCAACCTGCCAAAGATTTTCTTCACGAACAACAAAATTTACCGCGCTATCTCGATCACGGGCCTTGCGCAAACGCCAGTCAGCAAGGCGTTGCAGACAAGCCAAATGGCGACCACGAAGTTGCCAGGCATTACCTATCTCACGATACGCCACTTCCGGAGCCAATATTTCCCGTTTACGTTGACAGAGGAACCGACACTCATCCTGTGCAGCAGATGTCCAGCCTGCCGCTTCCGTTTCTTCAACCAGTTTGAGCGCCATCGGCAACAGATAAAACACATCTGCGGCAGCATAGTCACATTGTTTTTCGCTTAATGGGCGAGCCAACCAATCGGTACGAGATTCACTTTTATCCAGCGTCACCCCCATATACTCAGCGACCAATGCGGCAAAGCCATAGGAGAGTGGTTTACCTAAAAACGCAGCCAGAATCTGGGTATCAACAAATGGCTCAGGAGACAATTCAAACGCATTAAGAAAGACTTCCAGATCTTCACTGCCAGCGTGTAAAAACTTAATCACATGCCGATCGCGCAATAATTCCTGAAAAGGGAGCCAGTTGGTGATCGCAAGTGGATCAATGAGCGAAAGCTGTTCGCCATCGTACAATTGAATCAACCCTAATTGTGGGTAATACGTTCTCGTTCTGACAAATTCCGTATCCAGTGCAACCTGCTGATACTGACGTGCCTGTGTGCAAACTTGCTCTAACCCGGTGTCGGTGGTGATCAACTGATAATTCAAAACAGCATTCTCTTGATGATTTATTAATATAAAAAGTAACGCCGGATTGCCCATTTCTGGCAGACGTTTTACCGGGAAATACTCGTATTCAAAAATTCAGGCATTTGCCGTTTTTTCTGCCTCTGGCTTCCCGTCACGCAATTCCCGACGCAATATTTTTCCCACGTTTGATTTTGGCAAATCTTCGCAGAATTCAATTTCTTTGGGCACTTTATACCCGGTGAGGTTACGACGGCAATGCGTAATTAATTCATCTTTTGTTAAGGATGGATCTCGACGAACAACGAAAGCCTTTACCGCTTCGCCGGAGAGTTCACTCGGTACACCGATCACCGCAGACTCGGACACTTTTGGATGGCGGGCAAGTACATCTTCAATTTCCGTGGGATAAACGTTAAACCCGGACACCAAAATCATATCTTTCTTACGGTCAATAATTCGCAGAAAACCTTCATCATCGGCCGTGACAATGTCACCGGTTGCCAGCCAGCCATCTTTCAGCACCTCGTCAGTTGCGGCAGGCTGCTGCCAATACCCCAACATGACCTGCGGACCACGGATCCATAATTCACCAGATTCACCTGGCCCGGCATCATTCCCATTATCATCAATAATTCTGACATCCGTAGACGGTACAGGTAACCCAATACTACCGTTATAATGTTTCATATCATAAGGATTGCCTGACACTAAAGGAGAACTTTCCGTCAATCCATAGCCTTCCAGCAAGTGTTTACCCGTGAGTTTTTCCCAACGCTCTGCAACCGCCTGCTGCACCGATGCCCCCCCCCCGACAGATAATCGCAGAGTAGAGAAATCGAGATCATGAAACTCTTTGTTATTTAACAGAGCATTAAATAACGTATTCACACCGGTAACCGCCGTAAAGGGATATTGTTTCAACTCTTTCACGACAGCGGGAATGTCCCGGGGATTGGTGATCAGCAGATTCTTTCCGCCCAGTTCAAGAAACAGGAGACAATTCACCGTCAGTGCAAAAATATGGTATAGCGGTAATGCAGTCACGACCAGTTCTTGCCCTTCCCGTAAAACTGGCCCATAGGCCGCCTTACATTGCTCAAGATTCGCCTGCATATTACGATGGGTCAGCATAGCGCCTTTGGCAACACCCGTCGTTCCTCCGGTATATTGCAGAAAAGCCAGATCGCTGTTGATGATATCGGGTTTTACATATTGCAGGCGTCGCCCTTGCTGCAAGGCGCGACGAAATGAGATCGCGCCCGGTAAATGATATTTTGGCACCAACCGTTTGATATATTTAACAACAAAATTGACTATCGTTCCTTTTGCCGTGGAGAGTTGATCGCCCATGCGCGTGAGGATCACATGCTTTATCGGCGTATTCGCCACCACCTTTTCCAAGGTATGTGCAAAATTGGATACGATAACAATGGTACTGGCACCGCTATCTTTAAGTTGATGTTCTAATTCGCGTGGTGTGTAGAGCGGGTTGACATTGACGACAACCATCCCCGCCCGCAAAACACCAAACAATGCCACTGGATATTGCAACAAGTTAGGCATCATCAGGGCAACGCGGTCACCCTTTTTCAATCCAAGCTGGTTTTGCAAATAAGCGGCAAAAGCCCGGCTGCGTTCTTCCAGCTTGCGAAATGTCATCACTTCGCCCATGTTAATGAACGCAGTTTGATCAGCGTAACGTGTGACCGTCCTTTCGAACATATCGATCAACGAGGTAAAACGATCGGGGTCGATCTCTGCCGGCACCGAAGTCGGATAGCGTGATAACCAAATCTTTTCCAAAACCTCACTCCCGAGATATTTTTTTAGTGGCATCGCTCACCTCAACATCGGCTTATTAATTAACATTATTTTAACTCAGCTTACCAGTTAGCTCATAAACAATGTCAAGGTTGCGAGAGCGATCACTTATTTAATGTTATGAATTTGATCAAAAAACCCCGAGAGCATTTTTGACAATAGGGATCATGGGTCTACCGCGTAATCGTCAGGAATAGTCCACAAAGAATCAGGCGGCCTACGCCGCCTGATTCTTTCCCCGCAATACGGTTTATTCCGTTATCACATTTTATTCGGTTACCACATTTTCAACCGGCATAGGGCCATACCAGGTACTACCAAAACCCCATCCTGGCCCCCAGCCTCGACCATAACGCCCTTCCCATCCCCATGGGCCGTACGCGCCAGGTGGCACCATCACCTGTTGAGTCACATTCCAGCGTTTATAACCTTGAACGTCTACCACCACAAAACGGTAAGGCTTATTGCCAATCATGCCTTGTTCCGAGCCGGTAATCGGCCCGACAACGGTCACTAATCGATCCTGAAAATCGACCGGTTCCAAAAAGCGATTCACATAGGCAATGAATCGTCCTTCTGAAGGGTGATTAAGTAACGGTCTGGCACCATTATCGAGTGGTAAGCTGACTATTTCCAACCGAGTTCGATTGGCATCATTGTGGACGTTTACGACCCGACCACCAAAGCGAGACTCTTGGCCAACATAGAGTTGTGGCGCATTCATGACTCGCACGAGATCGTCCTGCGGAGTGGGCGATGTCCCTTTAATGGCATCAGGCACGCTGACACAGCCAGACAACACCAGAACCGCCGCAACGGCGATTCCGCGCCAAACCGACTTTATCGACAAGTTTCGTGGTTTAGCATGCCTTGTATTTATCATCATGACATCCACCTTTATCTTTTTAAGATCCGATAATTAGACTATACCGTATCGAATAAGTTGCCGTTTTATCCTGCAAACCGTGCCTTAATCAGTGGCATCAAGAAGTTAACGTCCAGGCAGTTTCTTCCAGGCGACGTCATTCCGTAGATAACGGGGCTGAGCCAACTCAACACTTACCGCTTTTCCCTCAGACCAAAACTGTAACGCCAGTGGCAGCATATCTTCCGCCTGTGGCAATAGGATATCGCCGTCACGCAAGGTCAACGTGGCTTGTTCTAGCAAATTCGGATACGTTTTCCATCCTGTGCCTACCGTAACCCATTCTCCCTGCAATGACCCAGCCAACGAGTGTACCTGTTCTGGCGTTAAAACAGCTTCAGAAGATTCCCCTCGCCAATATCCCTCGATATCACGTTGGTACTGTGCCCAGTAAACTTCCCCCATACGGGCATCAATCGCCGCCAACACCTGGGAAGAATGGGTACGACGAAAGGCACCCTCCGCCATCGTGGCCAATGAAGAAACTCCGATCATTGGCCGTTCAGCCCCTAACGCCAGCCCCTGAGCAATACCAATGCCAATTCGTACACCGGTAAAACTCCCCGGCCCCTGACCAAATGCTATCGCATCGAGCGCGTTCAGTGTTAAACCGCTTTCGGCCAGCACTTGCTGAACCATCGGCAACACACGCTGGGTATGCTCACGGGGACAAACTTCAAATAAAGAATGAATTTCACCATCATTCCAGAGAGCGACAGAACAAGCTTCCGTCGCCGTATCAAGCGCTAGAATTCGCGTAGACATGCCAACCTCAGGCGGGATAAAAAAATCACAACGGCGCGCATAATAACATATGCACCAGCCCCCTCATCATTTTTCAGCCGCTGACGCCGAGGTTCATCACATGGCGTTGCCTATTGTGTCTCTGTTTCCGCTACGCTTTGCGTGTAAGAAATTCAATGGCCTGTGTGATATCTCGCGTCCGAGGCGCAGGCGGCAGACTATTAAGGAAGACTGAGCCGTAAGGTCGCATCACTAACCGACTATCGCAAATAACCAATACGCCACGATCGTCAGTATCACGAATCAGCCGACCAACGCCCTGCTTTAAGGTAATCACGGCATCGGGAAGTTGAACATCATCGAATGGCTCTCCGCCACGCAAACGACAATCTTCAATACGCGCTTTTAATAACGGATCATCGGGTGAGGTGAAAGGCAGCTTGTCAATGATGACACAGGACAATGTGTCACCACGGACATCAACTCCCTCCCAAAAACTGCTGGTTGCCACCAGAAGCGCATTACCTGCCGACACAAACTGTGACAAAAGCTGAGCTTTCCCCGTTTCGCCCTGCAACAATACGGGCAATGTCAGCGCGGCACGAAATTCAGCGGCTAAATCGCGCATCATTTGGTGCGATGTGCATAACATAAAACAGCGTCCCTGATTGGCCTCAATCAGAGGACACAATAAGGCTGCCAATTTACGCGCGGCACCTGGTTGATTCGTTTCCGGCAAATAGCGAGGCACACAAAGCAACGCTTGACTGGCGTAGTCAAACGGGCTTGGCAACAATAATGTATCTGCCGCATCCAGACCGAGTCGGTCAGTAAAATGCTTGAGTTGCTCGTTAACGGATAGCGTCGCGGAGGTAAATACCCATGCCCCCGGTTTTTCTTTCATCAAATCACGAAAGCGATCGGCAACAGAAAGTGGCGTGAGTGCCAATATAAAATGGCGGGAATGACATTCGTACCAGTAGCTGTAACCCGGTTGTTGAACATCCCGTAAGCGTTTTAACCGACTACGATATAACGTGGCTCGCTCAAAAGCGGCATCAAGCAGCGCAGATCGCCCCAATGAAAGTTTGGCAACGTCGTAGCAGAGTTCCAGCGCATCATCCAACAGCACAAGCGCACGCTGAACATTTGGCTGATTAAGCACTTCCCGCAAATTGCCTCGAAAACCAGGATCGCCGAGCGCCAAACGGAAATCCTGTGCGCTCTGACTCAGACGATCGGCGCTTTTTTGTAACTGTGCGGCATCCCGCACTTCCGTGCGGTAAGCGATAATGATGTCTTTTGCCAGATCCATAAGTTGGCGACTGGAAAGTTGTTGACCAAAATACTGGCTGGCAATGTCAGGGATCTGATGTGCCTCATCGAAAATAACAACATCACTTTCCGGAATCAGCTCGGCAAACCCACTCTCTTTTACCACCATATCGGCCAGATAAAGATGATGGTTCACCACCACCACATCCGCATCCATCGCCTTACGCCGAGCTTTAACCACAAAGCATTCTTTATAACGGGGACAATCACTGCCCAAACAATTGTCATTCGTGCTGGTAACCAAAGGCCAGATTTGGCTATCTTCGGCTACCCCAGCACAGGTTGTCACATCGCCTTCCGTGGTTTCGGAAGACCAGCCCCTTAGCCGAACTAATTCACTGAGCAACTCCGCGGGTAAGTCGCCTCCCGCCAACGATTGCTGATCGAGACGTTCAAGGCACAGATAGTTGGAGCGACCTTTTAGCAGCGCCAGTTTACCTTTGTATTTCAGCGCCTGAGCGACGGTAGGTAAATCCCGACTATAAAGCTGATCCTGTAAGGCCTTCGACCCCGTCGAAATAATCACTTTTTTATCTGACCGCAAGGCCGGAGCCAAATACGCATAGGTTTTCCCGGTACCGGTTCCTGCTTCTACTACTAACGCCTGTTTACGGTTAATGGCATGTAGAACCGCCTGTGCCATTTGTCGCTGTGGCTCACGCGGTTTAAACCCGCTAATCGCCTTGGCCAGGGCCCCATCGGTTGCAAAATCATCTATTACACGATCGCTTGTCACGCTGTCTCTCTTTAATCAAGTTCAGACTACCAGCGCTATCCCAAGACGCCGCCGGGCTGATTATGCCAAGACTCCCGTATTGCTACCACCCTAAATCTGACTCAGCATCCTCAGAGAAACCCGTGGGTTATTAAAGATTATGTTACGCTTAGCCTCCACATTTCCCCAAAAATGGAGACTCCTCTTTCATGTCAATTCAGAGAATTCAACCTGAAGACCGTTGGTCAGATGCCGTGATCCACAACAACACGCTGTATTACACCAGCGTGCCGGAAAATTTGGATGGTGACGCGCACGCCCAAACAGAAAATGCGCTGGCTACGCTGGATGCCATTCTGGCACAGGCGGGAACGGACAAAAGCCGACTTTTGGATGTCACGATCTTTTTAGCCGACGCCAATGATTTTGCTGCGATGAATACCGCATGGGACGCCTGGGTCGTTGCGGGTAGCGCCCCCGTGCGTTGCACCGTCCAGGCAAAATTGATGAATCCAAAATTTAAAATCGAAATCAAAGCCATTGCGGCAGTATAAACCTGGAATAACCGTTTTACCGCATACTGGGGGAAGTTCGCTCAGCGTTCTTCCTCTTCTTCACCGTCGTCAAACGTACTGTTGCACTCCTCTGAAGCATTGTCGGAGGTATCATCATCATCGAACATCACCGTGACGTTGTCACCTTTATGCGTTGCACGAATCTCTTCTGCAACAAGCGCGATGGCTTCTCCACTGCTTAATCCCTGAGACATCAGTTCCTGAATACGTTCTACCGCGTCTTGTTGCTGTTGATGTGTTAATGCGGGCATGCCTGCAATCATGATAAGTTCCTGGTCGCTAATGTGTCGCGTATCATCGCATGTCGTCTCAGCCATACACCAGCAGTTATGGATTGTGATACGCTAACCAAACAAATAAAAACGACGTAAACATCACCTGCCAAGCATGAAATCATATAAAAATAGCTCAAGCTCGACCTGTGTCTATCATTCACTCCCTTATCAACCCGATGCGCTACTGACGCACTTTGCGCCTTTTTCTCAACAGCCATGGGCGATGATATTACATTCAGGATTTGCCGATCATCCACACAACCGTTTTGACATTATGGTTGCCGATCCGCGAGTTACGCTTTCTACTCATGGAAAACAAACCGCGATTACGCGAGCGGGAAACACACAGTTAACGGAGGGCGATCCGTTCATGCTCTTGCAGCAAGAATTGGATCGCCTAGATATTTCAGTAGAAACACATTCCGACCTTCCCTTTCAGGGAGGCGCACTTGGCCTATTTGGTTACGACTTGGGTCGTTGTATTGAAGCTCTTCCCGTGCAGGCAGAACAGGACATCGCCTTACCCGACATGGCCGTTGGCCTTTATGACTGGGCGTTGGTCGCCGATCATCATCAGCAAACTTTAACCTTGATCGTTCACGGTTCCCTTCAGGCGCGTCTGGCGTGGTTATTTTCACCGCCAGAGTATGCTTATAGGACGGCATTTCGGCTCAGTACCCCTTGGCATGCCAATATGTCCCGCGAAGAATACGGTGAGAAATTCCGCAAGATACAGGATTATCTGCTGGCGGGAGATTGCTATCAGGTCAATTTAGCGCAACGATTTAGCGCCGATTATGAAGGGGATGAATGGCAAGCATTTCTGCAACTTTCGGCTGGTAATCAGGCTCCTTTTTCTGCGTTCATCCGTCTACCAAACAATACCGTCATCAGCGTTTCTCCTGAACGTTTCCTATGGCTAGAGAATCATCATATTCAAACCAGACCCATCAAGGGGACACTTCCCCGTCTGGCCGACAAAGATGAAGATACATTGCAGGCGGATCGTCTATCTCGTTCGGAAAAAGATCGCTCAGAAAACCTCATGATCGTGGATTTACTGCGCAACGATATCGGCCGCGTCGCTGAGCCCGGTAGCGTCCATGTACCAGAATTGTTCGTAGTTGAGCCTTTTCCTGCGGTTCATCATCTGGTGAGTACGATTGAAGCACGACTACCACGGACCTGCCATGCCAGTACACTACTGCGAGCCTGTTTCCCCGGCGGGTCCATTACTGGCGCGCCAAAAATCAGGGCGATGCAAATTATTGAAGAATTAGAACCTCAACGCCGTAATGCCTATTGTGGCAGTATTGGCTATCTTAGTTTCTGCGGAACGATGGACACCAACATCACCATCCGCACATTATTAACCGAGCGGGGAAAGATATACTGTTGGGCTGGCGGAGGTATTGTGGCCGACAGTCAGGAACAAGCGGAATATCAGGAAACGTTTGATAAACTTGGTCGTATTTTACCTTTATTAGATCATTAGCCAAACACTCAGGCAGCGTATCGTGAACCATTCAGCAATTCGTGAGTCATTCGACAATGGACAGAGAAAAAATATCCGCACCGTTTAATTTAGCGGAATTTATTACACGTTTTCAGTTACAAACATTGCAGCCCTGTTTCCCAGCATATCAATCGCGCCAGGCCGCTGTGCTGGTGCCGATCGTTTGCCGCGAGTCTCCCACGTTACTGTTAACTCGACGCGCATCAGGCATGCGAAAGCATGCTGGTCAGGTCGCGTTCCCTGGCGGGGCCGCCGATCGTGAAGATAGCTCGTTAATCGTCACGGCGCTGCGAGAAGCACAGGAGGAAGTCGCGATTCCGCCTCAAAATGTACACATTCTGGGTACATTGCCACCGGCCGATAGCGTCAGCGGTTTTCAGGTTACCCCGGTGATCGGGTTGATATCGCCCCAAACGCGTTTTCATGCCAACGAGAGTGAAGTCGCCGAATGGTTTGAAATGCCGATGGAAGATGCTTTAGCGCTGGCTCGCTATTACCCACTGGACATCGAGAGACAGGAAAAACGTCATCGCGTCTACCTTTCCTGGTATCGCCAGCAGTTTGTATGGGGATTAACGGCCGCCATTATCCGTCAACTCGCTCTGCATGTTTCGCACAATACTTAATAAGTTATATTGTGCGTTAGCATAAGTTTATTTCATGCGAAAAATAAAATTTTACGACATATGCCACACTACAATAGCGTCGTTTAACGAGTTTTATTCTACCTTTCAGGTATAACCTGCGCTTTTAAGGAGTTCCCGCGTGATCAGCGTTTTCGACATGTTTAAAATCGGTATTGGCCCCTCCAGCTCTCATACGGTCGGCCCGATGAAAGCCGGTAAACAATTTGTCGATGAATTAATACATCAGGGGCTGCTGGACTCGACTACGCGTATCGCTGTCGATGTCTACGGTTCACTGTCACTAACGGGAAAAGGTCACCATACCGATATCGCTATCATTATGGGGCTGGCTGGAAATATGCCCGATACCGTGGATATTGATGCTATACCGGGTTTTATCCGTGATGTTGAACAGCGCGAGCGTTTATTGTTGGCGTCAGGTCAACATGAAGTGGATTTCCCACGCGAAGGCGGTATGGTATTTCGCAGCGAGAATCTGCCGTTACATGAAAATGGCATGACGATTACCGCCTTTGCTGCAAGCAACGCGATTTATCGTAAAACCTATTATTCAATTGGCGGTGGGTTTATTGTTGATGAAGAAAATTTTGGTCAATCATCACTCACTGACGTTACCGTTCCTTACCCTTTCCATTCTGCAAAAGAGATGTTGGCACACTGCAAGCAAAGCGGGCTCTCTCTGTCTGGTATGGTCATGCGCAATGAACTCGCCTTGCACAGCCGTCAGGATATCGAAAACTACTTTTCAGATATCTGGCAAACCATGCGTGCTTGTATTGACCGCGGTATCAATACCGAAGGCGTCCTGCCCGGCCCATTGCGAGTTCCTCGTCGTGCTTCGGCACTACGCCGTATACTGGTTTCGTCGGATAAAAACTCCAACGATCCGATGAATGTGGTCGATTGGGTAAACATGTTTGCACTGGCAGTCAATGAAGAGAATGCTGCCGGGGGGCGCGTGGTAACCGCCCCGACAAATGGAGCATGTGGCATCGTTCCGGCTGTATTAGCCTATTATGATCACTTTATCGAGCCCGTAGGACCTGGCATCTACATTCGCTATTTTCTTGCGGCCGGCGCGATTGGTATCCTATACAAGATGAACGCATCAATTTCTGGCGCAGAAGTAGGCTGTCAGGGAGAGGTCGGTGTTGCCTGCTCAATGGCGGCAGCAGGGTTGGCTGAACTGATGGGCGCCAGTCCTGAACAGGTTTGCATCGCGGCAGAAATCGGGATGGAGCACAACCTTGGTCTCACCTGCGATCCCGTAGCGGGCCAGGTTCAAGTCCCCTGCATCGAACGTAATGCGATCGCCTCGGTGAAAGCCATTAACGCATCCCGCATGGCGATGCGCCGTACTAGCGAACCCCGCGTCTCTCTGGATAAAGTCATCGAAACGATGTACGAAACCGGTAAAGACATGAATGCCAAGTATCGTGAAACGTCACGTGGTGGTCTGGCAATTAAGGTTCAGTGCGATTAACCGTGCCTTATCTCCCCCAAATAGATAAAAATACGGCTTGCCCATTGGGCAAGCCGTATTCATTCACCACGGTATCACCTGAGGCAGAAGCACACACCGCGTTACAATGTGTCTTCTTCCTCCGTCTGATCGGTGATTTTTGCTACCTTCACCAGTTCAATACGGTATTCCGATACTTCAAGGATCTGAAAACGTAGCTGATGCAATTCGATGATTTCACCGACTTTGGGAAATTCATCGCTATGCGCCAGCAGCAACCCGGCCAATGATGCGTAATCCTCTGTCGGACTGACCAAATCGCTACTGTTAAGCACTTGCTGCAAGGAGTGCAAATCTGTCCCCCCCTTAACCAGCCAGCCGTCTCCCTCCGCCACAATATCCAGCGTTTCATCTTCATCAGGGAATTCACCGGCAATCGCTTCCAGCACGTCCAACGGCGTCACAACCCCTTGAATCACACCGAATTCATTACTCACCATGACCAGGCTCCCTTTGGCTCGACGCAATACAGGAAGCAGATTAATCACATCCAACGTTTCCGGTACGACAATCGGCTGGTTCGCCGCAGCAAAGCTTTCCACGTCAGAGTGAGATTCAAGCGCAACCAACAAATCTTTGGCACGTACCACACCGACGAGTTCATCCAGAGAACCCCGACAAACCGGGAATAGACTATGTGGCGTATCCAGCAATTGCAGGCGAATGTCTTCAATAGAACGTTCGCTGTCAACCCAGGAGATCTCTGTTCGCGGCGTCATAACACTACGCAGTGAACGGGATGCCAACGTCAGCACGCCGCTAATCATGTAGCGTTCTTCTTCTGCAAACGTCTCCGGCATAACTTTTTGCGGCTCGGTATCTTCCTCATCCGCCGTTTTCCGAGTTCCCATCAGCCGTAAGATCGCTTCGGCCGTGCGCTCCCGTAAAGGACGGCGCGACTGATGTTTCATGAAGTTATGTCGCGCAATCTGGTTAAACAACTCAATTAAGATAGAGAAACCAATTGCAGCGTACAGATAGCCTTTAGGAATATGGAAACCAAAACCTTCTGCTACCAAACTCAAGCCAATCATCAACAAGAAACTAAGGCACAGAACAACCACGGTTGGATGAGCGTTAACAAAATTGGTCAACGGTTTGGAGGCAATCAACATCACCCCCATCGCAATGATGACAGCCGTCATCATGACGCCAAGGTGATTAACCATTCCCACGGCCGTGATCACAGCATCCAGTGAGAACACCGCATCCAGCACGACAATTTGTGCGACTACCGCCCAGAAATTAGCATGTACGCGAGGCCCGTTATCATCATGCGATTTATTTTCAAGCCGTTCATGCAATTCCATGGTTGCCTTAAACAGCAAGAATAGCCCCCCGAAAAGCAAAATAAGATCGCGCCCAGAGAAACTGAACTCGCCTACGTGGAACAAAGGTCGAGTCAGCGTGACCATCCAGGAAATAAGCGATAGCAACCCCAGACGCATTAACAAAGCCAATGACAAACCAATAAGACGGGCTTTGTCTCGCTGCTTTGGCGGCAATTTATCGGCCAGGATGGCGATAAACACCAAATTGTCGATACCCAGAACAATTTCAAGTACCACCAGCGTCAACAAGCCTGCCCAGATTGAAGGATCCAGCAAAAATTCCATGTCAGACTCCGAAAAATGAACGAGCAGATGACTTCAATGTGTTATTTACATTGAATGGCAATAAAAAGAATTGGGATGAATCAGAATAACTCAGAGGGTGGTCAGAGAAACCAACCGAGTCCAGAAAACCACCAGCATAAGCGGGTAAACAGTTAACGTTTTGTCGGTGACAGTCCATGGGAAGGGCTGATGCCCAGTGCTCCTAAGTGATTAAACAGAAGATTACTTTAACAGGTTGTTAGACTTTTTCACAAAGATTTTCTTACACCCTTTTTGAGGATAATAAGCATCCGCCCCCTGTGATAACGCTTCCCTCAGGAGATATCTATCCATTTCAGACATAAGCGTTTTTAACTAATCAACATTAGAGCAACATCACACTATTTATTTTTTCGATGACTAAAATAAATCTGTCAAACCGTAGTGTTACGTTTGGTTGCCAGTGTTCACTCGCTGAATATGCTGAATTAACGGTGACATTATTTTCTGGATTAAGTAAGCAAGTTAGCTTCTTACGACCATACTGATACCGCGACGGTTAACTTTCAGTTCATGATCGTCAACCCTGTTTCCTGACACATTACACATTCAATTTGATCGTGAATAATGAGGAGGTAGCAAGTGAGTATTGCGATAATGTTATGCACTCACGGAGCCACTGCGGGGCCGCTGCTAAAAACGGCTGAAATGATCCTTGGCGAACAAAGTAACGTTGGCTGGATTGATTTCGTCCCCGGAGAAAACGCTGAAACGCTAATAGAAAAATATCAGGAGAAACTATCCCATTTAGACACGTCAAACGGTGTCTTGTTCTTGGTCGATACCTGGGGAGGCAGCCCGTTCAACGCCGCCAGTCGCCTAGTCACCGACAAAGAAAATTATGAAGTGATCGCCGGGGTTAATATTCCGATGTTAGCGGAAACCTTTATGGCCCGTGATGACAACCCGACCTTCACTGATTTGGTCGCCATTGCCCTTGAGGCGGGCAGAGATGGCGTAAAAGCACTCAAACAGCAGGCGACAGCCTCACCGTCAACCCCTCCTGCACCAGTAGCAAAAGCTGCCGCGCCCATTAGCGGCACAGGCGAACACATGAAAATCGGCTTAGCTCGCATTGATGACCGTTTAATCCATGGTCAGGTCGCTACCCGTTGGACCAAAGAAACCAATGTCGGGCGTATTATCGTTGTCAGCGATGAAGTCGCCGCCGATCATGTTCGTAAAACGCTATTAACTCAGGTCGCGCCTCCTGGGGTAACCGCGCATGTTGTTGATGTCGCTAAAGCCATTCGCGTTTACGACAACCCTAAATATGCCTCTGACCGCGTCATGTTTTTATTTACCAACCCGACCGATGTATTAACGCTGGTTGAAAATGGCGTGAAAATAACTTCGGTTAATATTGGAGGAATGGCATTTCGTCAGGGGAAAACCCAGGTAAATAATGCGGTCTCTATCGATGAAAAAGATATTGTCGCCTTCAAAGAACTGGATAAACGAGGAATTGAATTAGAAGTCAGGAAAGTATCAACAGATACTAAACTTAAGATGATGGACTTGATTAATAAAATGCCGCGTTAACGTCATCATTGCTTAATGCAATCATGAGTTAGCATGATCAATAAATATCGCTGTGTAACGATTTTTACTCAGAAACGTTTTCCATAGGAGAAGTACAATGGAGATTACAACACTTCAAATTGTGCTGATATTTATCGTAGCTTGTATCTCGGGGATGGGATCAATTCTGGATGAGTTCCAGTTCCATCGTCCATTAATTGCCTGTACGCTCATCGGCGCGGTTCTGGGCGATTTAAAAACCGGGATTATTATCGGTGGGACATTGGAGATGATCGCCTTAGGTTGGATGAATATCGGTGCAGCCGTCGCACCGGATGCGGCTCTGGCTTCTATCATATCAACCATCCTGGTCATTGCTGGTGGACAAAGTGTCGGCGCAGGGATCGCACTCGCTATCCCATTGGCCGCTGCCGGTCAGGTTCTGACCATTATCGTACGTACGATCACCGTTGCCTTTCAACATGCGGCAGACAGCGCCGCTGAACGAGGCAGTTTAAGCGCCATCAGTTGGCTTCATGTCTCAGCCCTGCTGCTTCAGGCAATGCGTATCGCGATTCCAGCCGTTATTGTCGCGGTCTCCGTGGGGACTGATGCGGTTCACGCCATGCTAAATTCGATTCCAGAAGTCGTCACTAGCGGCCTGAATATTGCGGGTGGCATGATTGTTGTCGTCGGTTATGCCATGGTCATCAATATGATGCGCGCAGGCTACCTGATGCCGTTCTTCTATCTCGGTTTCGTTACCGCTGCATTCACGAATTTCAACCTGGTTGCACTGGGCGTGATTGGTATTGTGATGGCCGTGCTGTATATCCAACTGAGTCCGAAATACAACAAGACTCAGGGACAGACCGTCGCTGCCAGCAACAACGATCTTGATAACGAACTGGATTAAGGGAGTGAGAGAAATGAGTCAATCAACTGAAGTGAAAAAGCTCACAGCCAGCGATATTCGCGCGGTATTTATTCGCTCTAACCTTTTCCAGGGGTCATGGAACTTCGAACGTATGCAGGCATTGGGATTCTGTTTTTCCATGGTGCCAGTCATCCGCCGTCTTTACCCTGAAAACTCGGAAGAACGTAAGCAGGCGATTAAACGCCATTTGGAATTTTTCAATACTCAACCTTTCGTGGCTGCGCCAGTTCTTGGCGTCACCATGGCCATGGAAGAACAGCGAGCCAACGGTGCACCCATTGATGACGGTGCCATTAACGGCCTTAAAGTCGGTCTCATGGGGCCATTGGCTGGTGTGGGCGACCCCATATTCTGGGGAACCGCACGCCCGGTATTTGCAGCGCTGGGGGCTGGAATCGCGATGAGCGGCAGCTTGTTAGGACCAATACTGTTCTTTGTGCTGTTTAATCTGGTTCGCCTGTTGGTCCGTTACTACGGTGTCGCTTACGGTTATCGGAAAGGTGTGGATATCGTTAATGACATGGGCGGCGGTTTCTTGCAGAAGATGACAGAAGCGGCCTCCATCCTGGGCTTGTTTGTTATGGGGGCGCTGGTTAACAAATGGACTCACGTTAACATACCGCTTGTCGTCTCCAGAGTGACTAACCAAAATGGAGAAACAACGGTAACTACCGTTCAGTCGATTCTCGATCAGCTCATGCCAGGCTTAATACCTTTATTGCTGACATTCGGCTGTATGTGGCTGCTCAGGCGAAAAGTGAACGCGCTATGGCTGATTGTCGGGTTCTTCGCCATTGGCATATTCGGTTATTGGATCGGTCTGCTTGGCGTATAATCCATCGAATGCCGGAGGGAAGACCTCCGGCATTTCTCTCGTTCTCGGTGTGTGCAACCGAGTTTATATCCCTACAACCTCTCAACACAAATAATCACTGATGGAGTTTTTCATGTCGTTTACGGATATTGTTTTGGTGATATTGATCGGATTAGCCATTCTTTATGCCATCTACGATGAATTCATCATGGATCGATTAAAAGGCAAAACGCAACTACGCGTTATCCTTAGACGAACCAGTCGATTAGATACACTCATTTTTATCGGTCTGGTGGGAATACTTATTTATCAAAACATCATCAATAATGGTGCGGTAATCACAACCTCGCTTTTACTTTTTTTAGCTTTCATGGCGTTTTATCTCGCTTATATTCGACGCCCCAAATTATTGTTTAAATCCACGGGGTTCTTTTATGCCAATATTTTTATTTATTATAACCGCATTAAAGGTATGAATTTATCTGAAGATGGCGTTCTGGTTATTGATTTAGAGAAAAGACGATTACTTATTCATGTAAGTCAAATCGATGATCTGGAAAAAATATATCATTTCATGATTGAGAATCAATAAGTTAAAAAAAGATAAAGAGGATGATAATAATCATTAACGATATCCATAACAAATCGATGGTATTTTAACCTTATCAACCCTGACGTTATTTTATACATTTTTCGATAGGGTTTATTTAAATGAAAATAATTATCAATTGCATCAATAACCCATAAAACTTTTATTGTTGTTTAATCCATAAATAATATGTTAAGGTTGCGCCGTCATTGGGGAGTAGCCGGTTTCTGATAAATAATTATTTGTCAGAAATGCTCGTATCAACATACTCGTTTTCGATCTACCTCAAGGTAGCTTAGACGTGGTGCGGGCGGCCGATGGGCAGGCGAGACCATAGACACGGGGATCATCATCTGGTTGGGGGTGATCTACGTGGATATGGAGAACCGTCCAGCCGAGGCTATTTAAAATGAACTTTTCAGCAACACTTATTCTTGCTTTTGGTATGTCTATGGATGCTTTTGCCGCTTCTATTGGTAAAGGTGCATCGCTACATAAACCCCGTTTTCGAGACGCTATTCGTACTGGCCTGATTTTTGGCATTATCGAGGCTATTACACCATTAATTGGTTGGGCTCTAGGCTTCTTTGCCAGCCAATATATCCTTGAATGGGATCATTGGGTTGCCTTTACTCTATTGGTTATTCTTGGCGGACGGATGATCCAGGAAGGCTTTAAAAAAGTCGATACCTGCCACTGCGAAAAAATTAAGAAACACAGTCTGGCGCTTTTAATTTGCACAGCCGTTGCCACCAGTCTTGATGCGATGGCAATTGGTGTTGGGCTCGCTTTTTTGCAGGTCAATATTTTCCATACCGCTATGGTGATTGGCATGGCTACGATGGTGATGGTGACACTAGGCATGTTGATTGGGCGCTATATCGGACCGCTGTTGGGCAAAAAAGCTGAAATTATAGGCGGTGTGGTACTCATCGGCATCGGCTGTAATATCCTTTATGAGCACATAGGCAACGTGGCCTAACGTTCCTGAGCATTTAAATAATGGGCCGATTCATTCATATCTGCCCATTATTTAACATTAAAACGCTCCCATCATAAAAACGATACACGTCATATTTCGAGTTAACGGGTATCGCTAAACACGCTGGTGTAGTCGGATGATAAAATCGGTTTCGCAGGTAAACTCCGCCAACGACTGCAAACGCTGACTAACCTGCGGCGTAGCCCGCCAGGCAAACGGCGTCATTTGTAACAAAGCGGCACTTTCCTGACCAGACAGTCTCATCGGATAAGCCAGCGAGTGTTGTTCCACCATATCAAAACCATCCAGCTTTTCATTTTTTACGGGGTGCAATTGCACCTCATCATAAACTTCAGCCTTGAGCTGATACAGATGGCGTGGCCCAGGCGATACCGTCATCACCCATCCACCCATTTTCACCGTTCGCAATAATTCCGTGTCGTTGCAAGGCGCATAAATCTTTAATATGGCATCAAGCGAACCATCATTAAATGGCAAACGCTGGCTTGACGCCACACAAAAATCGACGTTCCGATAGCGCTTTGCCGCCCTCAGAATAGCGGCTTTTGAAACATCAAGCCCATAAACAGCCATCTTTCTGCGTTGCATCAGGCGTGAAGCCAGATCCGCCGTGTAGTACCCTTCCCCACAACCGATATCAAGCAGTGCCGTTGCTTCGACTGATAATTTATCGTCAAGACGCTGTGTAACCCACTCTCTTAATGGGTGGTAATGCCCGGCATCCAGAAACATCCGGCGTGCTTGCATCATTTCAGCACTGTCGCCCGGTTGTCTGGAACGTTTGAATTGCACTGGGAGTAAATTAACGTAGCCTTCTTTTGCACAATCAAAACTGTGCTGGCCACATGACCATTGACGCGCACGCCGGAATAACGGCAGTTGGCAAAGTGGACACTGGTAAGACATTAGTCTCCCATCCTTATCCACCACATCTCATCATTCTGGATTTTCATTACCAAAAATATCTCAAGGTACACAACACATTATTTTCGGGAGAAACTTTTGGCATTAAGCCTATAACAGCGCGTAATACTCACTATCCGAAATTACAGAGAACAAAAAACCCGCACCATGGCGGGTTTTGCAACGGGAGCTGTAAATTACAGTGCAGTCACGTTTACTGCAGATGGGCCTTTCTGACCATCTTGAATTTCAAACTCTACGTTTTGGCCTTCAGCCAGGGTTTTGAAGCCATTACCTTGAATTGCAGAAAAATGTACGAATACATCTTTGCTACCGTCAGCCGGAGTGATGAAACCGAAGCCTTTAGACTCATTGAACCACTTAACCTGACCTTTAATCTTTGCCATTTCAAATATTTCCTTTAATTGTTTAAACCGCCAGAGGCGTTATACAGACAAACCAAAGTCGTTACTGCTTGAGGCACTAAGATAAGGATCGGCAGAGAAGCGGTATTCAACGCTAACGTTTGTACTCAAGTCTTCTTTACTGAAAATGCCATTCATATACAGAACTGTACCTCGTTTTACCCAGAAGCGTTATTACACACTATGTAATCGATGGCAAGCCATTTTTTATCAGTCATGGACATGCCGCACAGATCCGAGTCCTCAACGGCTTAGGAACAGACAATGACACGCTAAACTGTTCTATTGATGAGATTAAATACATCTTCATTTCATGGATCCAATTCATCATTTTTTGGTATATACCCAAAATAATTCAAGTGACCAAATCAGACGGGCAGCGTTGAGCTCACCTAGCAACGCCCCCCAACGGGGCGAGTAACGAACATCGGCAACTTGAATGGTTTAGTACAATATCTGTTCGTTTAAATAACAGTTAATAATTATTATCACTGTTGGGTTTTACACATATTGGTGATGGGAACCAAGTATCGCGGCAGCATAACCATACCTTATAGAAATATCAGCTATCGATTCCTATTATCACGCTCATTTTTAGATTTCTGGTTTCATACCAAATAAGAAATGAAAATTATTTTCATGCCGACGTTCGTTATTACATCCTTAATTAATCAACTTGCAACATCACCACAAATAACACAGCCAACACGACCAGTAAAATTATGCTCGCCAGTTTCCAGCGGCGCTCTGATTTTGTGCTCATAACTTTCCTATACCTTCTTCCTGATAAAATACGTCGCGTATTTACTTTACCTACCATTTATCGGCAGGTTTGAGTGTTTCGTTAGTTTATCTCCCTATGTTTTGTGCCGTTTTTATGTCATCGTCTATACTGATTAGTCTCTGGCTCCACAAAAGCGTGAATTATCTTCATTAGTGTTATCGCTACGTTGCAATGTTGATTGTTATTCTTTAAATTAGAATGCGTTATTTGTTATCAGAGGAACATTATGAGCGCTTTGCTCAGCAGCACAGGCCTACAAACAGCCATCACTCATGTCGCCGGACACCTTACCCCTTCGTTACGCTTATCTGCCCCTTGACTTAAATGATATTGATAATTATTCTCATATAACACATTCACGCTTTGTAAGGATATTTGCATGATCGGTTTCCAGGTCTCTCTCTCTCCCCTCCTGCGACGTATTGCCTTGCCGTGCGCTTTATTCCTATTCGCCAGTAGCTATACGCAAGCAGCAGAAAAACTCAAAGTCGTCACCACCTTTACGATTATTCAGGACATTGCACAAAATATTGCCGGTGATGCCGCGACGGTAGAATCGATTACCAAACCGGGCGCAGAGATCCATGATTATCAACCGACGCCACGCGATATCGTCAAAGCACAGTCTGCCCAATTGATACTGTGGAATGGTATGAACCTGGAGCGTTGGTTTGAGCGTTTCTTTGAAAACGTCAAGGATGTCCCTGCCGTCGTTGTCACCGAAGGCATTACGCCACTCCCTATCCGAGAAGGCGCTTACAACGGGAATCCTAATCCTCACGCCTGGATGTCACCCTCTAATGCATTAATTTACATTGAGAATATTCGTGCCGGGTTGGTGAAATACGATCCCGCCAATGCCGAAACCTATAATCGCAATGCGAAAGCCTACGCAGAAAAAATCAAAGCGATCGATTCGCCGTTGCGTGAACGCCTTTCTCGCATCGCTGAACAACACCGTTGGCTGGTAACCAGTGAAGGTGCCTTCAGCTATCTGGCGAAAGATTATCAATTTAATGAAGTGTATCTGTGGCCCATTAATGCGGATGAGCAAGGTTCACCACAGCAGGTTCGTCGTGTGATCGATACCGTGCGTGAAAAGCAGATCCCCGTGGTATTTAGCGAAAGCACGGTGTCAGACAAACCAGCAAAACAAGTCAGTAAAGAGACTGGTGCCAAATATGGCGGCGTCCTTTATGTTGACTCGTTGTCAAATGAAAAAGGCCCGGTTCCTACCTACATTGATTTGCTAAATGTCACGGTAGAAACCATCGCCAAGGGATTTGATCAATGAGTAGTCAGGCAGCATCACAATCGTTAGATGTCAATGATGTCTCTGTCACCTATAGCAATGGGCATCAGGCGATACGCCATGCCTCATTTTCGCTGAATGGCGGGACAATTTGTGCGTTGGTTGGCGTCAACGGCAGCGGAAAATCCACGCTATTCAAAAGTATTATGGGGCTAGTTAAGCCTACCACCGGACAGGTTCTTCTTAATCAGAAGCCCATTTTGCAGGCATTAAAACAAAATCTGGTTGCTTATGTTCCACAGACCGAAGACGTGGACTGGAACTTCCCAGTATTGGTTTCCGATGTCGTCATGATGGGTCGCTATGGGAAGATGAATTTTCTACGGATCCCAAGCCAGCAGGATCGCGCTATCGTTGCCGAATCATTAGAACGCGTAGGGCTTTCTGCCCTACGCCAGCGCCAGATAGGTGAATTATCCGGGGGGCAGAAAAAACGCGTATTCCTTGCTCGTGCTCTGGCGCAACAAGGTAGCGTCCTGCTTCTGGATGAGCCATTTACCGGCGTGGATGTCAAAACCGAAAATGCCATTATCGATCTGCTTCGCACGCTGCGTGATGAAGGACATTTGATTCTGGTGGCCACTCATAATCTTGGGAGCGTACCTGAATTTTGCGATAACGTGATCTTAGTTAATCGAACTGTACTGGCGGCAGGACCGACACACAGCACATTCACCCAAAGCAATTTGGAAAAAACCTTTGGTGGTGTATTGCGCCACATCAACCTTGGTGGCCCTCACCTCCACGATGATGACGATGTCCGCTCCGTGACAGTGCTGACCGACGATGAACGCCCGGCTGTTTTCTATGGTTCAACCAAGAGCGATCCTCCTGCTTTGCGTTCTGCCAGTGAGGAGAAGAAAGACTAATGGTCGACATTTTATTGCAACCGTTTAGCTATAACTACATGGTTAAAGCTATCTGGGTCAGCGCGATTGTAGGCGGCGTATGTGCTTTTCTTTCAGCATATCTCATGCTGAAAGGCTGGTCGTTAATGGGCGATGCGTTATCACACTCGGTGGTCCCTGGTGTGGCAGGTGCTTATGCGCTTGGCTTACCCTATGCTGCTGGTGCGTTTTTCACCGGTATGCTGGCCGCATTAGCCATGACGCTGATTCGGCATATTACCCGACTGCGCGAAGACGCGATTATTGGCTTTATTTTTTCCACATTCTTTGCCGTTGGCTTGTTAATTATTTCTCTCAACCCGACGTCGGTGAACGTTCAATCCATCATATTCGGTAACATCCTTGGTATCGCCGATGAAGATGTGCTTCAGGTCGAAATCATCATTGGTATCACATTCGTCATTCTGTGCCTGTTATGGAAGGATCTGTTAGCCGTGTTTTTCGATGAAAACCACGCAAGATCGATTGGATTGTCGCCACTGAAACTGAAAATTCTATTTTTTACCCTTCTGAGTGCCTGTACTGTCGCCGCCTTGCAAACGGTTGGGGCAATACTGGTCATTGCGATGGTCATTACCCCCGGTGCGACCGCCTATCTTCTCACCGACCGATTTGAACGCTTAGTGCTCATTGCCATCGCTTTAGGGGCTATTACGAGCGCCACGGGGGCGTATCTGAGTTTTTTCCTCGACGGAGCCACTGGCGGTGTGATTGTCACACTACAAACGCTTGTCTTCCTGTTGGCGTTTTTATTCGCACCTAAGCATGGTCTACTCGCCTCACGCCATGCCAGGCGGCAAGATCAGGCCGGAGACGCACTATGAGCATACTTGTGAGTTGGTTAACGGAACCGCTTGCCTATCCATTTATGCAACGTGCACTCATCGCCGCCATTGTCACTGGAACGGTGTGTGCCATCTTGTCATGCTATCTAGTGTTAAAAGGTTGGTCGCTGATGGGAGATGCCATCTCTCATGCCGTACTACCCGGTATTGTTTTAGCATTTCTTCTTGGCATTCCACTGGTCATCGGGGCGTTCGTTTCCGGCATTTTCTGCGCCATCGCAACCGGCTATGTAAAAGAACACAGCCGGGTAAAAGAAGACACCGTTATGGGAATTATCTTTTCCGGCATGTTTGCATTGGGTTTAGTCATGTTCGCCCGAATCGATACCGATCAGCACTTAAACCATATTCTTTTTGGTAACGTTCTGGGAATTACGGGGCAGGAACTGACGCAAATCCTATTCATCGCTGGCGTCACTTTATCCATCATTCTGCTGAAACGTCGTGACTTCATGCTTTACTGTTTCGATCCCAATCATGCTCGTGTTATCGGCCTTCCCGTGAAATTGCTGCACTATGGATTACTCTGCCTGTTGGCTTTGACCATCGTGGCTTCCCTACAGGCAGTCGGGGTGATTTTGGTCATCGCTATGCTCATCGCACCGGGCATTATTGCCTTCATGATCTGTAAACGTTTCGATCGTATGTTGCTATTAGCAACCTTGGTTTCAGTGGTGTCTTGTATTGCAGGGACGTTAATCAGTTTCCATATTGATGGGGCGACCGGCCCTTGTATCGTCCTGGTTCAGGCATTGTTCTTCACTTTGGCATTGATTTATCACCAGTGGAAACTACGAAAAAGCACCATCGCGGCCACACCGGCATAAAACAGACGTTTTCTGACTATTAAAGATGCAGGGAGTAACGCCCTCCCTGCAACACCACTACAAAAGCCGATGGCATATACCCAAAATAATTCAAGTTGCGTGAAGGCGGCAACCGCACGAATCCCCAGGAGCTTACTCAAGTAAGTGACTGGGGTGAGTAAGGGCAGCCAACGCACAAGCAGCTTGAAGTATGATGGGTATAGAGAAACGGCGCTATTTTTCAACTACGTCTATACTTTTCTGCTGAGCACTTTCTCGCGTCATCCATCATCACTGTGTCATAGGTCCATTTTTTATCGTGCTCAATGAGTTACCGTACTCATAGTTATCCATTGTTGGATAGCTGACATAAGCATTCTGGGTATCTGGCGACATCAACGGGAGGATGACTTTATGTGGCAAGCAATCAGCCGACTTTTGGAAGAACACCTTGGTGCTGCGGACATTCAGGATCGTCAGGAACTGTCCGGTGGTGAGATTCACCCAGCCTGGTATATCCGATATGGTGCCCACGAGATTTTCGTAAAATGTGACGTTCGAGAAATGCTCTCCAAATTCAGAGCCGAAGCCGACCAACTTACGTTATTAGCCCGCAGCAATACTGTTAATGTCCCAGAGGTTTACGGTGTTGGAAGCGCCAGAGATAACAGCTTTCTACTGCTGGAATACCTGCCGGTGAAACCGCTGGATGCTCATAGTGCCTGGTGTCTTGGCGAACAACTTGCTCATCTGCATCAATGGAGCGATCAGCCCCAATTTGGACTAGATTTTGACAGCGATCTCTCTACAACCCCTCAGCCAAACTGTTGGCAGCGTCGGTGGTCTTCCTTTTTTGCAGAACAACGCGTTGGCTGGCAACTTCAGTTAGCCGCAGAAAAAGGAATGCATTTTGGACACATCGAAACATTGATTTCACGTACTGAAGAACGGCTGGCAGGCCATCAACCTCAACCCTCGTTGCTTCACGGCGATTTATGGCCCGATAATTGTGCAAATAGTCATAGGGGATGCTATCTGTTCGATCCAGCCAGCTACTGGGGCGATCGTGAGTGTGATCTCGCGATGTTGCCGCTTTATCCCGAATTACCACCACAAATTTACGACGGCTATCAGAGCGTATGGCCGCTCGATAAAGGGTTTATTGAACGTCAGCCCATCTATCAGATTTATTATCTGCTTAATCGGGCTAATCTGTTTGGTGGGAAAAGTATCGTAGATGCTCAGCAGATTATAGAAGAACAGCTCAACGTATAAAATCAAGGGGTAACACAGATTTAGTCAGCGTAAAGCCGCCTAAGCGGCTTTCTTTAATCACATGGGCACGATTACACCGGCATCCCCAATAAACGTAAAACCATGTACCCCAGCCCGGCGATGATCACCGGTAAAATGTAGAGCGGGAAAAACTGTAGAAAAATTGAATGCCTGGGTACAGACACTCGTGATTCTAACGTTTCACGTGAGTGCCCCTCACTCCCTTTCATCTTTTCCAGAATCAATTGATCCTCAATGCCTTCCCGAATAACCTTCGTTTGACGAGACATTCGGGCACCAGAAACCTGCAAAGCCAGACCGACAAACATCAGGATATAAATTAGCCAGAACATCATCGTTGCGATGTTAAAAAAACGCGTGAAATCTGGTACTGGCGAGTTGTACCAGAAAAGATTTAGAAAAGGCGTATTGAATCGAACCATATCGATCATTAGATGCAGAAAATCCAGCAGCACCGCATCAATGCCCTGTTTTTTCTGCGTATAGGTATACAAGTAGTTAGCCAGTGAAATGAGAGTGGACAGCAAAGCCGGAATAAAAATTATCCATCCCGCGATACGTTTAACCACGGCAATACGGCCGGCTTGTTGATACGTCATGAGTTCCCCTTCTTTTATAAGCAATGATTTAGCTTATAATGAACGACCATTGTAGTCGATTTCTTACTTTTCTTTAATGACGGAGCTGATTGGCATGACCACTGACTCTTCTATCCGCGCTGCCATTTTTGATATGGATGGCTTACTGATTGACTCAGAACCCCTATGGGATATGGCTGAAATTGAAGTCATCGCTTCGCTGGGCGTTGATACGTCACTTCGCCAGTCCATGACGGATACGCTGGGGCTACGCATCGATATGGTTGTTGATCTCTGGTATCGTCTCTCCCCTTGGAAAACACCCAGCAAAGAAGCCGTTGTTAACCGCATTATTGAGCGTGCCATCGAGCTAGTCGATGAACGACGCCCTTTACTGCCAGGCGTTGAACACGCCTTGCAGCTTTGTCGTCAGCAGAATCTCAAAATCGGACTGGCGTCGGCATCCCCGCTGCACATGCTACAACGCGTACTCCACATGTTTCACCTTGAGACGTATTTTGACGTTTTAGTTTCCGCAGAAAAATTACCGTACAGTAAGCCCCACCCGGAGGTCTATTTGAATGCGGCCGATGGATTAGGCGTTTCACCGTTACATTGCGTTACGCTGGAAGACTCAGTAAACGGTATGATTGCAACGAAAGCGGCTCGGATGCGCTCCATTGTCGTTCCACAAATTGAATTCAGTCAGGATCCTCGTTGGTCCTTAGCTGAACATAGATTGGATTCATTGCAACAATTGACGGTTAGACATATCGCATAACATGGTATTGCAGCGAAATACTGGTGGGAAAGAAAAAGCGTAGTGCCGATATCAGCAGGGAAAAGAACTATTCTTCAGGCATGAAACATTTCTTCAGTAATGAAACATGGGCCGATCAGACTGATCGGCCCATGTCGGTGATTATGACAGGAAGTCAGCCCGCTTGGGAGAAAACGTATCGATCAGTACGCTTCCTTCTTCCAGAGAAACCACACCATGCATTTCATTTTTCACTGCCATATAGGCATCGCCAGTTTTTAAAATCCGTTTTTCGCCTTCAATCACGACTTCAAAACTGCCTGCTGCGACATAAGCGATCTGATCGTGAATATCGTGTTTATGCGGTGTGCCGATCGCACCTTTCTCAAAGTGAACGCAGACCATCATCAACTCATCACTCCAGGTGATGATCTTGCGTTTAATTCCGCCGCCCAACTCTTCCCATGGAGTTTCATCATCAATAAAATACCTTCTCATCATCTCTCCTTCGCTACATTTCTCTGTCTCACCTATACGTATAACTTAAGATGAGTACGTCACTTCAGGTATGAGACATTCTAGTAACATCTACGCCAGATAAAACAGAAAAGAAGCAAAACCATGACGGCCCTCAAGAAATAAATAAAACATTATTTCATTTTTATTGAATTCATATCCCAACCAAACTATCATCCCACCATAACAAGAAGGAACCGGGTAAGGAGACTCAGGTGACGTTGTCACTGCCACGCAACACGCTTGCTCCACCCGGTGCTTTCATTCATGCATGATCGCCGCTTTTTATTGATACCAATGAGAAGCGTGGAAATAGCAGTACAAACCGACTCGCAATGGTGTCTCCATGCGGGTTGATCCATTCCGGTGTGAGCGCCAGACGCTACACCTTTATCTGGGGCAAGGTTGGCGAGAATCAGGTTTTCGGTGACATGGATCGCGTCAAGGTCAGCGAGTTACGTTAATCGCTTTCAACCGGAATGACCGGTGTTCCCTACTGTAACAGCTAACGACTAAGTTATTGTCGCTTATAGAGAGATTAAGTCTATGATTTTAAATTCCTTTGATTTGCAGGGTAAAGTTGCGCTTATCACCGGTTGTGATACGGGGTTAGGTCAGGGTATGGCTATCGGCTTGGCACAAGCAGGTTGTGACATTGTCGGTGTCAACATTGTTGAACCTAAAGAGACTATCGAGAAAGTCACTGCCTTAGGTCGTCGTTTCCTCAGCCTGACAGCGGATATGAGCAATATCGCGGGTCACGCTGAACTGGTAGAAAAAGCCGTTGCCGAATTTGGTAAAGTCGACATTCTGGTCAACAACGCGGGTATCATCCGCCGTGAAGATGCGATCGAATTCAGCGAAAAGAACTGGGACGACGTCATGAACCTGAACATTAAGAGCGTATTCTTTATGTCTCAGACCGTAGCTCGCCAATTTATCAAGCAAGGTAACGGCGGTAAAATCATCAATATCGCCTCTATGCTTTCCTTCCAGGGCGGTATCCGTGTTCCTTCTTATACCGCATCAAAAAGCGCAGTCATGGGTGTAACTCGCTTGCTGGCGAACGAATGGGCAAAACATAATATCAACGTCAACGCGATTGCCCCAGGTTACATGGCAACCAACAATACCCAGCAGTTGCGTGCCGATGAAGATCGCAGTAAAGAAATTCTTGACCGTATCCCTGCTGGCCGTTGGGGTTTACCACAAGACTTAATGGGGCCAGCCGTATTCCTGGCTTCCAGCGCATCCGATTATATCAATGGCTACACCATTGCCGTTGACGGTGGCTGGCTGGCACGTTAATGCTTTTTTAGCAAACGGCAGCATTTTTTTGCATATCGCGATGTAAAAGGCACAACGTTGATTGTGCCTTTTTCTTTTTTTTCAGTCTGTTACTCATTTTCGTCTCTTATTCCCCTTCACTTAAATCTTGCTTTAAAAAAAATCAAAACAACGTTCCGACTTTGATCACACTTTCGATATTGCGTGCATGACGGCAACGTTAATAGCGCAATATAATCAATCAAAACAGTGTTTCTATTTATAAGGAACTGTCACTCAGTTCTATAAGAAGGTACTCCATGAGTATTTTTAAAAGGTTACACACCAGCAATGAAGCAAAGCTGGATGAATGGATTGATGCACTGCGCCTTCATATCGATACGGTTCAGAATGTCGCTCACAGCCGCGTCAACCCAACGCCCTTGTTGGCCGATGGCTTTGACGTATTGAGTCAGGAACCTGTTGTATGGCAATTCCCTGACGGGCATTGTGCCCCTATTTCCAACTTTGCCAGCCAACAAAACTGGTTGAGAACGCTTTGCGCAATGAGCGTCGTCACGGGAGAAAAGACTTATCAGGAACAAGCAACATTCTTGAGTCGCTATTTTCTGGATCACTTTGTTGATGAGACGAGCGGTCTGTTTTACTGGGGCGGGCACCGTTTTATCAATCTGGATACGCTGGCAAGCGAGGGGCCGGAGTCAAAAGCTCAGGTGCATGAATTAAAGCATCATTTGCCCTACTACGAACTATTACACAATGTTAGTGCGGAAAAGACGCTGAATTTCCTGCAAGGCTTTTGGCATGCGCACGTAGAAAACTGGGAGACGCTGGATTTAGGTCGCCATGGCGATTACACCAAAATCCGCGATCCTCAGGTTTTCCGTCACACCCGGCGTGACGTGGTCAACCCTGCGCAATGGCCCACGCTACCATTGACCAAAGGGTTAACCTTTGTGAATGCCGGTACTGATTTAATTTATGCTGCATTTAAATATGCTGAGTACACTGGCGATCAATATGCTGCTGACTGGGGTAAACATTTATATCGTCAATATGTACTGGCGCGTAACCCTGAAACAGGTATGCCGGTTTATCAGTTCAGTTCTCCTTTGCAACGAGAACCCGTGCCTGAAGATGATAATCAGACACAATCCTGGTTTGGCGATCGTGCTCAACGTCAATTTGGCCCGGAATTTGGTGAAATAGCTCGGGAAGCAAATGTATTATTTCGTGATATGCGTCCGCTATTAATTGATAATCCATTGGCTATACTGGATATTCTTCGTCGCCAGCCTGATGATGAAATGCTTGGCTGGGTGATTTCTGGATTAAAAAATTATTACCAATACGCCTATGACGTTGTGACAAATACACTCCGTCCTATGTGGAATAATGGTCATGATATGACAGGTTACCGTTTCAAACGTGATGGCTATTACGGGAAAGCGGGTACGGAATTAAAACCATTCGTTTTGGAGGGCGATTATTTATTACCACTGGTTCGGGCCTATCGTCTCAGCGGAGACGAAGATTTATATGCCTTAATCAAGGCGATGCTGACACGTTTAAATAATGAAAATATTCGAAACGTCGCCAGCCCGATGTTATTACTCGCCATCATTGAACTGGCGGAGCAACAACAGTCAGAAGAATGGGTGGAAAACGCCTGGCAGATGGCAACGGTATTATTTGAAAAGCATTTTCATCGCGGTTTGTTTGTTCGTTCGGATCAACATCGTTATGTTCGTCTGGATGATCCATTCCCATTAGCACTATTGACTTTCGTTGCAGCCTGTCGCGACAGATTAAATGATATTCCACCGTTTTTGACGCAAGGTGGCTATGTTCACGGTGATTTTCACCTTAACGGGGAAAATAAAATTGTTTACGACGTGGAGCTAATTTACCCGACGTTATTAACCGCTTAATTTTATATTTTTTTAATGATTCACAATTACTAAATAGGTAAGCATTATGAATGAAAACAGAATGCTGGGGTTAGCCTATATCTCCCCCTATATTATAGGGCTGATAGTTTTTACCGCTTTCCCCTTCGTTTCATCATTTTTTCTCAGTTTTACTGAGTATGATTTGATAAATCCACCTGAATTTACGGGGCTTGATAACTACCACCGTATGTTCCTGGAGGATGACCTTTTCTGGAAATCCATGGGCGTGACCTTTGCCTATGTTTTTCTGACCATTCCATTGAAATTAATTTTCGCACTGTTAATTGCGTTTGTACTTAATTTCAAATTACGTGGGATCGGTTTCTTTCGTACGGCTTACTATGTGCCTTCTATTTTGGGCAGCAGCGTGGCGATCGCCGTCTTGTGGCGAGCCCTGTTTGCTATTGATGGCCTCCTGAACAGCTTCCTCGGCGTATTCGGTTTCGACGCTATCAACTGGCTGGGCGAACCCTCGCTGGCTCTGATGTCCGTTACCCTGCTGCGCGTATGGCAGTTCGGTTCTGCCATGGTTATCTTCCTCGCCGCATTGCAGAACGTTCCGCAATCGCAGTATGAAGCGGCCATGATCGACGGTGCATCCAAATGGCAAATGTTCTTGAAAGTGACGGTACCGCTGATTACCCCCGTGATTTTCTTTAACTTTATCATGCAGACCACTCAGGCGTTCCAGGAGTTTACGGCACCTTACGTCATTACCGGCGGCGGTCCAACGCATTACACCTATCTGTTCTCGCTTTATATCTATGATACGGCGTTCAAGTACTTCGATATGGGTTACGGTGCTGCGTTAGCATGGGTGTTGTTCCTGGTTGTTGCGGTATTTGCGTCTATCTCCTTTAAGTCGTCGAAATACTGGGTGTTCTACTCCGCCGATAAAGGAGGAAAAAATGGCTGACATGCATTCAAACCTGACCGCTGCACAGGAAATTGCCGCAGCAGAAGTCCGTCGCACCCTGCGTAAAGAAAAATTCAGTGCCGCTATCCGCTACGTGATACTGCTGTTTGTTGGCTTACTGATGCTTTATCCGCTGGCATGGATGTTTTCGGCGTCGTTCAAACCGAACCATGAGATTTTCACCACGTTGGGTCTGTGGCCGGCTCACGCCACCTGGGATGGTTTCGTTAACGGTTGGAAAACCGGTACGGAATACAATTTCGGTCACTACATGATCAACACTTTCCAGTATGTGATTCCGAAAGTGGTGTTGACCGTCATCTCTTCGGTGATTGTGGCTTATGGTTTCGCTCGCTTTGACATTCCGTGGAAGAATTTTTGGTTTGCTACACTGATTGCCACCATGCTGCTACCAAGCACCGTGTTGCTGATTCCGCAGTATCTCATGTTCCGTGAAATGGGCATGCTGAACAGCTATCTGCCATTGTATTTACCACTGGCATTTGCGACACAAGGCTTCTTTGTGTTCATGCTGATCCAGTTCCTGCGTGGTGTACCACGTGATATGGAAGAAGCCGCTCAGATCGATGGTTGTAATTCTTGGCAAGTATTATGGTATGTGGTCGTGCCGATTTTGAAACCCGCCATCATCTCGGTTGCATTGTTCCAGTTCATGTGGTCAATGAACGACTTTATCGGTCCGCTGATTTATGTATACAGCGTGGATAAATATCCGATTGCACTGGCGTTGAAAATGTCTATCGACGTCACCGAAGGCGCACCGTGGAATGAAATTCTGGCGATGTCCAGCATCTCCATTCTACCATCCATCATTGTTTTCTTCCTGGCACAGCGTTACTTCGTACAAGGCGTGACCAGCAGCGGAATTAAAGGTTAATAGAGGATTTATCATGGCTGAAGTCATTTTCAATAAATTGGAAAAAGTCTATTCCAACGGTTTCAAAGCGGTTCACGGTATCGATCTCACGATTAAAGACGGTGAGTTCATGGTTATCGTCGGCCCGTCTGGCTGTGCGAAATCCACCACGCTGCGCATGCTGGCAGGCTTGGAAACCATTAGCGGCGGTGAAGTTCGCATTGGTGAACGCGTTGTTAACAATCTGGCGCCAAAAGAGCGTGGGATTGCGATGGTGTTCCAGAACTATGCCCTCTACCCTCACATGACGGTAAAAGAAAATCTGGCGTTTGGCCTGAAGCTGAGCAAAATGCCGAAAGACCAAATTGAAGCGCAGGTAGCCGAAGCGGCCAAAATTCTGGAACTGGAAGATTTGCTAGATCGTCTGCCGCGCCAACTGTCTGGTGGTCAGGCGCAACGTGTGGCCGTAGGCCGCGCCATCGTTAAAAAACCAGATGTGTTCTTATTCGATGAACCGTTGTCTAACCTGGATGCCAAGCTACGTGCTTCCATGCGTATCCGTATTTCCGACCTGCATAAGCAGTTGAAGAAAAGCGGTAAAGCAGCGACAAGCGTATATGTTACCCACGATCAGACTGAAGCAATGACCATGGGTGACCGTATCTGCGTGATGAAACTCGGTCACATCATGCAGGTCGATACGCCGGATAACCTGTACCACTTCCCTGTCAACATGTTCGTTGCTGGCTTCATTGGTTCACCAGAAATGAACATCAAGCCATGCAAACTGGTCGAGAAAGACGGTCAGGTTGGCGTTGTTGTGGGTAATAACGCGCTGGTGTTAAGTGCTGAAAAACAAGATAAAGTGCGCAGTTATATCGGACAAGACGTATTCTTCGGTGTTCGCCCAGACTATGTTTCCGTGTCAGATACGCCATTTGAAGACAGCCACTCACAGGGTGAGTTGGTTCGCGTAGAAAACATGGGTCACGAATTCTTTATGTACATTAAAGTCGATGGCTTTGAATTAACCAGCCGCATTCCTTATGACGAAGGTCGGTTGATTATCGAGAAGGGCCTGCATCGTCAGGTGTATTTCCAGTTCGACATGGAAAAATGCCATATTTTTGATGCAAAAACAGAAAAAAATATCTCTCTTTAACAGGAGTAGTAACCGATGAAAAAAGCGATCCTACACACGTTGATAGTTTCATCCCTGGCATTAGTGGCAATGCCTTCTTTAGCCGCTGATAATGTTGAATTGAGAATGTCCTGGTGGGGCGGCAACAGCCGTCACCAGCAGACGCTCAAGGCCATTGAAGAGTTCCACAAACAGCATCCGAACATCACGGTGAAAGCGGAATACACTGGTTGGGATGGTCACCTGTCCCGTCTGACTACACAGATTGCCGGTAACACCGAGCCAGATGTGATGCAGACTAACTGGAACTGGCTGCCGATTTTCTCTAAAAACGGTACGGGTTTTTATGACCTGAACAAAGTGAAAGATACGCTGGATCTGACACAGTTCGATCCAAAAGAACTGCAAAGCACCACGGTCAACGGCAAACTGAACGGTATTCCAATTTCCGTTACCGCACGTGTGTTCTACTTCAACACGGAATCCTGGAAAAAAGCAGGGCTAGAATACCCGAAAACGTGGGAAGATCTGCTGAACGCTGGCAAAGTATTTAAAGAAAAACTGGGCGACCAATACTACCCTATCGTATTGGAACACCAGGATTCTTTAGCACTGTTAAATTCTTACATGGTGCAGAAATACAATATTCCAGCGATTGATGTAAAAGGTCAGAAATTCGCCTATACCGATGCACAATGGGCTGAATTCTTTGGTATGTATAAAAAGCTGATCGACAGCCATGTCATGCCTGATGCGAAGTACTATGCCTCTTTCGGCAAGAGCAACATGTATGAAATGAAACCGTGGATCAATGGTGAGTGGTCTGGTACTTACATGTGGAACTCCACCATCACTAAGTACTCTGACAACCTGCAACCACCAGCAAAATTGGAATTGGGTAACTACCCGATGCTGCCAGGTGCGAAAGACGCCGGTTTGTTCTTTAAACCTGCGCAAATGCTGTCTATCGGTAAGTCAACCAAGCATCCTAAAGAATCTGCTCAGTTGATTAACTTCCTGCTGAACAGCAAAGAAGGTGCACAGGCTCTGGGCTTAGAGCGTGGCGTACCATTGAGTAAAGCGGCTGTCGCTCAGTTAACTGCTGATGGCGTCATCAAAGATGATGCACCTGCGGTTGCTGGGTTGAAACTGGCGCTTGAGTTACCACATGACGTCGCGGTTTCTCCTTATTTCGACGATCCGCAAATCGTTTCTCTGTTTGGTGATACCATTCAGTCTATCGATTACGGTCAGAAATCAGTGGAAGACGCAGCGAAATACTTCCAGCGTCAATCTGAACGTATTTTGAAACGCGCAATGAAATAATACTTCATAAATATTTAACCTTCCCTTCTCTGCCACTTACGTGGCAGAGATTTTTCATAAAAACTAAAACAACTCTTATATTCAATCCGATCCAATTCACATTTTGAAACTCAATTTTACTTTTTGTTACTCAAGACGATCCTGATCACAGAATACAGTTTAATAATAAATAAAATAGAACTTGTCTTAAAAAGAGTAATGCGTCTTTTGAATTAAACCTCATCCTAACCAATGGGACTATAACAATGAAATTTAAATTATTAGCTCTGGCTGTTACGTCATTAATTAGTGTTAATGCAATGGCTGTAACGATTGATTATCGTCATGAAATGAAAGACACCCCGAAGAATGATCACCGCGATCGTTTATCTGTTTCACACCGTTTTGCTAATGGCTTTGGTTTATCTGTTGAAGCAAAATGGAAAAATGGTGAGCCATCCAAAGAAACCACGCCAAATAAGCCGTATCATGAACAAGTAAGTAATGGTACTGAGGTCGTCGCCAGCTATGTTTATAATTTCAACAAGACTTTCTCTTTAGAACCAGGTTTCTCTTTAGATTCAAGTTCTAACTCTAACAATTATCGTCCTTACCTGCGCGGTAAAGTAAATATTACTCCAGATTTGTCAACCTCTTTGCGTTATCGCCCATACTATCTGCGTAACAGCAATAAAATTGGTACAACCGAGAGCACTCAGGAAAATGGGTATAATCTAACTGCTGTTGTTAGCTATAAATTCTTAAAAGACTTCCAAATCGATTATGAACTGGATTACAAAAAAGCTAATAAAGCAGGAAAAACACTTTACGATAATGACAATGACAACTTTGATCATGACGTAAAATTATCTTATAAATTAGATAAAAACTGGAAACCCTACACTGCAATTGGTAACGTAGCAGAAAGCGGAACATCTGATCACCGTCAAACCCGTTTCCGTGTTGGTGTACAATATAGCTTCTAATTTTTAAAAAGGCTTTTCCTTAATAAGGGATGTTAGAACAAATCGGTGAATCTTTATATTTACGATTTAACATCCCTTTATTAGTTTTTTAGTTAACCCAGTTAGTCAATATTCTTTATTTCTGTTGTATGAACGCTTGTTTTTTAAGTCCTGTGTCTGAAGTACCCTCTTCGTGTATGAATGTTATTTATTTTTTGGTTCAGGGTGATCATATTCTCTCCGATATCATGGTCACCCTCTTTTTTTGGTTCAAACCTGCCTGATGTAGTTACCATTCGATGTGAAAGATAACGCCTATACCCGTCATACTTCAAGTTGCATGTACGTTGGCTGCATTCGTTACTCGGCTCATCCATGAGCCTCGCCCCGTTGGGGCCGCTGCAAGCAGCGTTCAAATCTGCTCCCGGCAGATTTGTCACCCGAATCACTTACTCAAGTAAGCTCATCGGGATTCCTTCGCTTGCCGCCTTCCTGAAACTTGAATTATTTAGGGTATATAACGCACCAGAAAGTCGTGTTCTCTATCCTCGCGTCACAAATCGTTACGTTGTAACTGCTTTCGCCGCTCGGAACAATCGCCTATACTGTATAAAATAACAGTTTTCTTTGAGAAGTTTCATGACTGCGGAAGGACACCTCCTATTTTCTGTGGCCTGTGCCATTCTTGCCAAAAAGTTGGAGCTTTCACCCGAACTGGCAACAGGAGACTGGTGGCATATCATTCCTGGTGCCCTATTGACTTCTCTCTTACCGGATATTGATCACCCGAAATCACTATTAGGGCAGCGTTTAAAGTGGATCTCCTCACCGATTGCCCGCGCTTTTGGGCACCGAGGATTCACACACAGCCTGCTGGCTATTGCTGCGGGAATTTACTTCATTCAAACAAAACTCCCTGCGAACTGGCCAATCCCCACGGATGCTTATCATGCAATGATCATCGGTTATCTCAGTCATATTGCGGCAGATATGATGACATCGGCTGGCGTCCCTTTACTCTGGCCTTGCCGTTGGCGATTTTGTCTACCGTTGTTAAATAGCCAAAAAGGGAATCAGCTAGAACGTGTTCTTTGCCTCATCTTTATCGGTTTTTCACTGTATCAACCACAAAAGAACCTGGACTGTTGTACTTATGCACAATCCTTCCAGTTATTTGAATCCATCCAAACGCAAATTGCACTTCTGCTAAAGGATCGATCCCATTGAACATGAGATCGCCCAGCCAGCCAGCATGATGGTAGCCAGGGTATATAGCCGTTTGATGTAGTTATAACGTAAACGTCTATAACATGATTATAAAAGACCTGATATCCTTGTCTGCGATTTGAAATATGACAGATATTCCCAATAGATTTCGAGTGACAAGGCAAAACGTTATCGTGTTGAACAACGCAATAATTTGACGCTGGCGGCAAGTGATTAAATGCAGCCAACTTACCTGTAGCTTGAAAGATGGCGGACTAACGATTAGGGAGAAATGAGGATGAGTATTCCTCTGTTATTAAACATATTGGTGTTTACTGGTTTGCTTATCATGCTGGCCTATAGCAGCAAAGGCCGTAACTGGAGCCTGGCGAAAAAAGTTCTGCTTGGGCTTGTCGTTGGTGTGTTATTTGGATTAGCACTTCACCTCGTTTATGGTGACAATACCGACATCATCAAACAATCCATCAGTTGGTTTAACATCGTTGGGAACGGATACGTCCAACTCCTGCAAATGATCGTTATGCCGCTTGTTTTTGTCTCTATTCTCAGTTCAGTCGCGAAACTGCATAACGCGTCTTCATTAGGAAAAATTAGCGTATTGACGCTCACTACGCTGCTGGTCACCACGCTGATCTCTGCACTGGTCGGTGTTTTCGTTACCAATTTATTTGGCCTGACGGCTACGGGTTTGGTTCAGGGAGCACAGGAAAGCGCTCGTCTGACTGCAATTGAAAATAACTATGCGGGCAGAGTCGCCGATCTGAATGTTCCACAGCTTATTTTGTCATTTATCCCTAAAAACCCCTTCGCAGAATTAACGGGGGCTAACCCCACGTCGATTATCAGCGTCGTTATCTTTGCCGCGTTTATTGGTGTTGCTGCGCTACAGTTACTAAAAGATGACCATACAAAGGGCGAACGTGTTTTGGTTGCGATTGACACATTGCAATTCTGGGTGATGAAACTGGTCCGTCTGGTCATGAAGTTGACACCTTATGGGGTCATGGCGCTGATGACAAAAATGGTGGCCAGCTCCAATCTGCAAGACATCCTAAAACTAGGCAGCTTTGTCATCGCTTCCTACCTGGGGTTAGCTATCATGTTCGGTGTGCATGCCCTCATTCTGTCCATCACCGGTATCAACCCTGCTCGATTCTTCCGTAAAGTTTGGCCAGTGTTGACATTTGCGTTCACCAGTCGCTCCAGCGCCGCGACCATTCCGTTAAGTATCGAAGCTCAAACTCGCCGTATCGGCGTACCGGATTCCATCGCCAGCTTTGCTGCATCATTTGGTACCACTATCGGACAAAATGGCTGTGCCGGACTTTATCCGGCTATGTTGGCAGTTATGGTCGCCCCAACCGTGGGCATCAACCCACTCGATCCCGTCTGGATTGCCACGCTGGTTGGCATTGTAACCATCAGTTCTGCCGGTGTAGCGGGTGTCGGTGGCGGTGCCACCTTTGCTGCGTTGATTGTACTGCCGGCAATGGGGCTCCCCATTACGCTTGTTGCGTTATTAATTTCCATTGAGCCACTGATTGATATGGGCAGAACAGCATTAAACGTAAGTGGTTCGATGACTGCCGGTACGGTAACCAGCCAGTTACTCAAACAAACGGATAAAACCGTATTTAATGCTCAGGAAGACGCAGAACTGACGCATCGATAGCACACAAAACAATGCCGGAAAATATTCCGGCATTGTTACTATGTTTATCAAGTCTGCTAATCAAGAGAATGACGCTCAATATAAAGGGAATTTAGCGTTGCGGGTTAGTGTCATAAGCCTGGCAACTCTGGAACCCTTTATTACGAACGTGTCCTGTTTCATCGTAGCTGACAAAATAGTTTTGAGCCGTGCCGTCTCGGTTCTTCAAGAGATAGTCACTGCACGTACCTTTCGCATTCACCAGCCGTTTTTCCACGCCGCCAGAACCGGCAATTTGATGCGCTTGCTGCTTCGTCATTCCGACCTTAACGTCTTTCACCACCGGCTCATTAACATAACTTTCTGCTTTGTTATAAGCCGAACACCCAGAAAGCAAGACAGCACCCGCTGCCGCAATACACAACATTAGTCGATTATTTTTCATTACATTACCTCATTTATACATGGGTCATGAATAAGACTAGATGGCTACAGATACTTTTTCAAATGACACCATGTTTCATCGACTTCATATTGATAGGGAAAAGGCATCAACCATAGGTAAAACGATTAGCAGGCCACTTACTCTTTTTCTTCATGCCAATTCGTTTTACACTCTGCGTAATAGAGACAATTATTTTGCAGGATCAATAAGTTCAGGAGGGGATATCATGTCATTACAGCAGGACATTATCGCTGCGCTGGGAGTCAAAAGCGTCATCGACCCAAAGAAAGAAATTCGCGTTAGCGTTGATTTTTTAAAGAATTATCTGAATTCCCATCCGTTTGTGAAATCGCTGGTACTCGGGATCAGTGGTGGTCAGGATTCAACCTTAGCAGGCAAGCTTTGCCAAACAGCCATCACTGAAATGCGCAGTGAAACAGGCGATGAACGTTACCAATTTATCGCCGTGCGTCTTCCTTATGGAGTACAAGCCGATGAAGCCGATTGTCAGGATGCGATTGCTTTCATCAAGCCCGATCGTGTGTTAACCGTCAACATTAAGTCCGCCGTTGAAGCCAGCGAAGCGACGTTGAAAGCCATTGGCATTGCGCTCTCCGATTTTGTGAAAGGCAATGAAAAAGCACGGGAACGCATGAAAGCACAATACAGTATTGCCGGGATGAACTCCGGGCTGGTTGTTGGCACAGATCATGCGGCTGAAGCGGTCACTGGTTTTTTCACCAAATATGGTGATGGCGGTACGGACATCAACCCGCTATTTCGTTTGAATAAACGTCAAGGGAAAGCGCTATTGCGCGAACTGAATTGCCCTGCACATCTTTATACAAAAGCCCCCACCGCCGATCTGGAAGAAGACCGCCCTTCATTACCCGATGAAGTCGCGCTAGGGGTAACCTATGAGATGATTGATGATTATCTTGAAGGCAAACAGATTGATGCTGACAATGCAGCAACCATTGAAAATTGGTATCGCAAAACGGAACACAAACGTCGACCTCCAGTCACTGTTTTCGACGATTTCTGGCGTTAATCATCCAATGCGTTAATGGATGCTGGTAGATACCGGCATCCATTTTTTATGGCAGAGATTTCCAATAATCGGCCATGTTGGTGCTCTCACAGCAGTTTTTTATTCTCTAATGTATAAGACGTAATATGAAGATGACACCGCAGCGTGCAACTCTTGTCGGTTTGCTGGCTATTATCTTGTGGAGCACCTCTGTTGGTTTAATCCGTAGTCTGACAGAAGCACTGGGGCCTACTGGCGGGGCCGCGATGATTTATTCAACCAGCGCGTTATGTTTGCTCTTATTCTATGATATTCCCGACGTTAAAAGTTTACCGAAAGTCTATCTGTTACTTGGTGGCATATTATTTGTCAGTTACGAAATCTTTTTATCGCTTTCTATCGGCTTGGCGGATAACCGTTTACAGGCGATGGAACTCGGGATGATTAACTACTTGTGGCCGAGTCTGACTATCTTTTTTTCTATTTTCATCAATCAACAAAAAAGCCGCCTCTTACTTTGGCCGGGACTCGCGCTCTCTTTATCCGGCATTATCTGGATTATGAAAGGCGACGGTGAATGGTCCCCGATCGTGTTATGGCACAATATTTTGACAAACCCGGTCGCCTACTGTTTGGCTTTCTCCGCCGCAATAACCTGGGCGCTGTATTGTAATATCACCAAACGCTACGCTCAGGGGAAAAGTGGTGTGTCGTTATTCTTTGTGGTCGTCTCGATGATCTTGTGGATCAAGTACGTCACAAGCACGGAAGCACCGATGAACCTGACACTCCCCGTTACTCTGGAGCTCATGTTTATGGGGGCATCCACCGCCCTGGCTTACTCCGCCTGGAACGCGGGGATACAGCAAGGGAATATGACGTTATTAGCAACGGCGTCTTATTTTACCCCGGTTCTTTCGACACTGTTGGCGGCGTTATGGTTGAGGATCACGCCAGCCGTCTCGTTTTGGCAAGGGGTTATGATGGTAACGGTAGGTTCGTTACTGTGTTGGTGGGCGACCCGCGCATCAACTAGAAGGCATAAATGCCCTATTAATCAGCCATGAGTGTTCAATACACTATGCGATATGTCTTCATGTTTGTTCACTTCGGATAGTCCCGAACCGAGCCATTACCTGTTATAGTGGATTTCACATTTATTTAACTCAAAAATCAACGGCATGTTACGGCGCTTCTTCTCTTACTATTCCCCTTATAAAGGGCTCTTTATCCTCGATTTTGGCTGCGCGATCATCGCAGGCCTGCTTGAGCTCGGCTTCCCAATGGCAATTAAAGCGTTTATCGATAAGCTATTGCCGGAACAAGACTGGTCATTGATTTTATTGGCCTCAGTCGCATTATTGGCGGTGTATTTACTGAATACCGGGTTAATGGCCATCGTGAACTATTGGGGCCATGCATTGGGTGTCGGTATTGAAACAGATATGCGACGTCAGGCTTTTGAACATCTGCAAAAATTGCCTTTTCGTTATTACGACAATATGAAAACCGGGCATATTATTACCCACGTGACCAAAGATCTGGAAGAAGTGGGAGAAATTGCCCACCATGGCCCGGAAGATCTTTTTATCGCCATAATGACCTTCATTGGCGCATTTATTCTGATGGCCACCGTGCACCTGCCATTAGCGATGCTCACGATTGTTATCGTGCCTTTTATGACATTTTTAGTCAGCCGCTATGGCGCACGGATGACCGAGACCTGGCGTCAGTTATTTGGTCAGGTCGGCAACTTCAATGCTCGTATTGAAGAAAGCGTGGGAGGAATTCGCGTCGTTAAGGCATTTGCCAATGAAGAACATGAGCAGCGATTGTTTGCTCATGATAACGAGAACTATCGTCGTACCAAACTGCAAGCCTATCGCATTATGACGGCTAGCTTGACGCTCAGTTATCTCAGCACGCGTCTGATTCAATTAATCGTGATGTTGGCAGGTATTTGGTACGTCATTGCCGGTGAGCTAACCTACGGCGGTTTCATCGGCTTTTTATTATTGATCGAAGTATTCTTCCGTCCTGTGGCAAAAATCACCTCTGTGCTGGAAAGTTATCCGAAAGGTATTGCCGGTTTTAAGCGTTTTACTCAGTTGATCGATACGGTTCCTGACATTAAAGATGCGCCCAATGCATGCGACGTGAGTGCACTTAAAGGTGATATTCAATTCCATCAGGTGAGTTTTGGTTATTCTCCCGATCGCCCGATCATTCATCGTGTTGATTTATCGATTCGATCGGGCGAAACCATTGCCTTTGTCGGTCCCTCCGGCGCAGGAAAAACAACGCTTTGCTCGCTACTCCCTCGTTTTTATGATTTAACCGGTGGCAGTATCACTATCGACGGTATTGATATCCGCAATATGACCCAGTCATCTCTGCGTAGCCAAATCGGCATCGTACAACAGGATGTATTCCTCTTTGGTGGCACAATTCGTGAAAATATTGCCTATGGAAAACTGGGCGCGAGCGACGAAGAAATTATGCAAGCAGCTCAGCGAGCCAAATTAGATGAATTGATTGAGACGTTACCTGACGGTCTGGATACGATCGTGGGAGAGCGAGGCGTTAAGCTTTCAGGTGGGCAGAAACAGCGGCTATCGATTGCCCGAATTTTCCTGAAGAATCCGCCTATTCTCATTCTCGATGAGGCCACATCTGCATTGGATACCGCAACCGAGCAGGCTATCCAACAATCCCTCAGCGAACTTTCAGCTGGGCGCACGACATTGGTTATTGCACACCGACTGGCGACGATTCAAAACGCAGAGCGCATCGTCGTTGTTGATAACGGAGGTATCCTTGAACAAGGTAGCCATCAAGCATTAATGGCGCATAGTGGCGTTTATGCCCAACTCCACCAAGCCCAGTTCGGGTACGTATAGTGTTTTGGGCGGGGGATCTCCCCTCGCCGCCTCCTATTTTTCCTGGATGTGATGTTAATGGTTTCAACCCAAATAAATTGCATTTAAAATACATCAATTACCAATTCATTATAAATGATGACTATGGCTAGAAAACCGCTGGGGAAATACAGACGACGAGAAATCCATACCGTTGGATTAATGATCGAATTATACGAAAAACACCACCCCGTAGAGGGTGATCCTGATAAATACAAGCGCCTGTCTGATTATGCTACCAATCGCCTCGAACGTTGCTATTTTGGGGAAGATAAGCCTGCATGTAAACATTGTCCCATCCATTGTTATCAGCCCGTCAGACGCGACGAAATCAAGGCGATTATGCGTTGGTCTGGCCCCAGGATGTTACTTCACCACCCGATATTAGCGATCCGTCATTTGATTGACGATCATCGTCCAGTCCCCGATTGTCCAGAAAAGAAAGAGAAAGTATCAAAAAACATAAGAAAAACGACCGAATAGCAAGATGTTCTACCCAGGACGGGGCATCGACAAGAAAAAGGCCGCTTACGCGGCCTTTTTAGTTATCACATTTACTCTTTGGGAGAGGCGTTCTCTACCCTGCTTTTTAGCTTTTGCCCCGGACGGAACGTGACCACACGGCGCGCCGTAATCGGAATATCTTCGCCAGTTTTTGGGTTACGTCCCGGACGTTGGTTTTTGTCTCGCAAATCAAAATTGCCAAAACCAGACAATTTAACCTGCTCACCATTTTCCAAAGCGCGACGAACTTCTTCAAAAAACAGCTCGACTAGCTCTTTGGCATCCCGTTTGCTCAGCCCAAGCTTCTCAAACAGGTATTCTGACATTTCAGCTTTAGTAAGCGCCATAGGTTCAATCCCTCAAGGATGCTTGGAATCGCTGTTTTAATGCTGCTACACATTCTGCAACGGTAGCGGCAATTTCCTCTTCTGCCAGTGTACGTGAGGTATCTTGTAATATCAGACTAATAGCCAGACTCTTATAGCCGTCTGCTACGCCCTTACCTCGGTACACGTCGAATAAGTTTACGCCAACTAACTGATTTGCGCCAACTTTCTTACACTCGGCTAAAATATCACCCGCAGGGATATTTTCAGCCACCACCACGGCGATATCGCGACGGTTTGCAGGGAAGCGAGAAATGTCGTTCGCATCAGGCAGAATGCGGTCTGCAACCTTGTTCCACAGTAATTCGAACACCACTGTGCGACCATTCAGGTCCAGCTTACGCTCCAGTTCCGGATGAATAACGCCAATAAATCCAATACGTTCCCCGCACAGATAAATAGCAGCACTTTGCCCTGGATGCAATGCTGGATTGCTTTCGGCGTTGAACTCAATATCGGACAACTTACCTGTCAGCGCCAACACGGCTTCTAAATCGCCTTTTAAATCATAGAAGTCAACAGCCTGGCGCGCCAGATCCCAATGCTCTTCATAGCGCGTCCCCGTAATCACGCCCGCCAGCATGAAATCTTGGCGGATCCCCAGGTCAGCACTGGCATCCGGCACAAAACGCAGGCCGCTTTCAAACAGACGTAAACGGCTTTGTTGCCGATTTTGATTGTAAACTACCGCCCCCAGCAGACCACTCCACAAGGAAAGACGCATAGCTGACATTTCAGCTGAGATCGGGCTAGGCAGGATTAACGCGTCCTCTCCTGGGTGGATCAGCGACTGAATTTTCGGGTCAACAAAACTGTAAGTAATTGCTTCCTGATAACCATGATCCACTAATAGCGTCTTAGCGCGCTTGAGAGAAAGCGAAGCCTCACGATGAGACGTCATGGTCAATGGAGCAAGTGTGGCAATATTCGGAATATTGTCGTAGCCGTAAATACGAGCAACTTCTTCAACCAGATCTTCTTCTATTTCCATATCGAAACGCCAGCTTGGCGCTGTCGCTTGCCAGCCCGCATCCATTTTAGTCACGCTACAGCCAAGACGTTGCAAGATATCCATCACTTGCTCATCCGCAATAACATGTCCGATCAGGCGATCCAGTTTTTCACGACGTAACGTAATGGTCGCACGTGCAGGCAAATCGGCTTCACTGGTCACATCAATGACCGGACCAACGTTCCCTCCACAAATATCGATCAACAAACGGGTTGCACGTTCCATCGCTTTAAACTGCAACGCAGGATCAACACCACGCTCATACCGATGTGATGCATCGGTATGCAAACCATAACGACGGGCACGCCCCGTAATGGAGAGAGGATTAAAATAGGCACATTCCAGCAGAACATTCTGTGTATTTTCATTCACACCTGAATGCTCACCGCCAAAAATCCCCCCTAACGCCAAGGCTTTTTGTTTATCGGCAATGACCAACGTATCCGTGTTCAGCTTGGCCTTATTGCCATCTAATAACGTCAACGTTTCACCGTCTGTCGCCTGACGCACGACAATTCCGCCCTCTAACCGATCAAGATCGAACGCATGCATCGGTTGTCCTAACTCCAACAGAACATAGTTAGTCACATCCACAACCGGGTCGATAGAACGAATACCGCAGCGACGCAGCTTCTCACGCATCCATAGCGGTGTGGCTGCTTTGACATTGATGCCTTTAACCACGCGCCCCAGATAGCGAGGGCAGGCCTGAGGAGCCTCGACATGGATTGGGAAAGTATCCTGAATGGTTGCTACAACCGGTTGAATCTCAGGTTCGATCAGCGGTAACTGATTCAATACCGCTACATCGCGTGCGATACCAATCATTCCCAGACAATCCGCACGGTTTGGCGTCACACTGATCTCAATCGCCTTATCGTCCAGTTGCAGATACTGACGAATGTCCGTGCCAATCGGTGCATCCAGTGGCAATTCGATAATGCCGCTATGGTCGTCGGAAATGCCCAATTCTGAGAATGAACACAACATGCCTTCGGACGGCTCACCGCGCAGCTTGGCAGCCTTAATTTTGAAGTCGCCGGGGAGTATTGCCCCAATGGTTGCCACTGCGACTTTCAGCCCCTGACGACAATTCGGTGCGCCACAGACAATATCCAGCAAGCGATCGCCGCCTACATTAATTTTTGTGACTCGCAATTTATCCGCATTAGGATGCTGTGCACACTCAACGACTTCACCAACCACGACACCGTTGAACGCCCCCGCAACCGACTCTACGCCGTCGACTTCCAGACCAGCCATTGTGATCTGTTCAGATAATGCTTCGCTATCAACCGCCGGGTTTACCCACTCGCGTAACCAGAGTTCACTGAATTTCATGATGATATACCCGCCTTACTTAAACTGTTTGAGGAAACGCAGATCGTTTTCGAAGAATGCGCGCAAGTCTGTCACGCCATAACGCAGCATGGTTAAGCGTTCCATTCCCATGCCGAACGCGAAGCCAGAATACACTTCCGGGTCAATACCGACGTTACGCAGAACGTTCGGGTGCACCATGCCACAGCCTAGCACTTCCAGCCATTTCCCATTTTTACCCATCACATCCACTTCAGCGGACGGCTCGGTAAACGGAAAATAGGATGGACGGAAACGAACCTGTAGATCTTCCTCAAAGAAATTACGCAAAAAGTCATGCAGCGTTCCCTTCAGGTTGGTAAAGCTGATATTTTTATCAACAATCAGCCCTTCCATCTGATGGAACATTGGGGTATGCGTCTGATCATAGTCATTTCGATAGACACGACCAGGAGCAATAATACGAATCGGTGGCTGTTGGTTTTCCATCGTACGAATTTGTACGCCGGAAGTCTGAGTACGGAGCAACCGTTTTGCGTCAAACCAGAACGTATCATGATCGGCACGCGCGGGATGATGCCCCGGAATATTCAACGCATCGAAGTTATGATAATCATCTTCAATTTCCGGCCCCGTCGCGACAGAAAAGCCCAGCTCACCGAAAAATGTTTCAATGCGATCGATAGTTCGAGTGACCGGATGTAGACCACCGTTTTCAATAGTGCGTCCAGGTAATGAAACATCGATGGTTTCTTCTGCCAGACGAGCATTCAATACAGCAGATTCCAAGGCCTGTTTACGTGCGTTCAGCGTTTCCTGCACGTCTTGCTTCGCCTGATTAATCACGGCACCAGCCGCAGGGCGATCCTCAGCCGGCAACTCGCGCAACGAGGTCATCTGAAGGGTTAAGTGACCTTTTTTGCCAAGATACTCAACGCGCACGTTTTCCAGTGCGGCGATGTCCTGGGCCTCTTCTATAGCTGTTCTGGCTTTAGCAACCAGCTCTGCGAGATGTGGCATTGTGTTCCTCTTTTTCTGCCTATGCAGCCAACGGTCATGATTGAAGCATGTCGTTTTACCAACATACTAAAAACGGGAGTAAAAACCGAACGTTGTAAACAAAAAAGCCTCCCTTAGGGAGGCTTAAGCGCTACTTTTCGTTTCTTTTCTTACGCGCAAAGCCCCCTGGATATCAGGCGCTAAAGTAAAAAAAGAAACGGAAAATAGCAGCATTCATGCTTGCATTACCTTGCTGTAATCAATAAAGGATGTTTTAACCGACGAAAAAGGGAGCCAATGCTCCCTTTCTCAACTGACTTACGCCAGTGCTGCTTTCGCTTTTTCAACCAGTGCGCTGAACGCAACTTTGTCGAATACTGCGATATCAGCCAAAATCTTACGATCAATTTCAACAGAAGCTTTTTTCAAGCCATTGATGAATTTGCTGTAAGACAAGCCATTTTGGCGAGCTGCCGCATTGATACGTGCAATCCACAGCTGACGGAATTGACGTTTACGTTGACGACGGTCGCGGTAAGCGTATTGACCAGCTTTGATTACTGCCTGAAAGGCAACACGATAAACACGCGAACGAGCACCGTAGTAACCTTTCGCTTGTTTCAGTATTTTCTTGTGACGTGCACGGGCAACTACACCACGTTTTACGCGAGCCATATGCTCTCTCCTAAAGTCTTATTCTGAATTAAAAAAAGGTTACTTATGCGTAAGGCAGACATGCTACGACCAGACCTAAATCTCCTTTGGAGACCATGCCTTTCGGACGCAGATGACGTTTACGTTTAGTCGCTTTTTTGGTCAGAATATGACGCAGGTTAGCATGCTTACGCTTAAAACCGCCTTTAGCAGTTTTTTTGAAGCGTTTAGCGGCGCCGCGTACTGTTTTAATCTTTGGCATTATTATTTCCACTTCGCATTGTTAATAAAACGAATCAGATAAGGCGAACAAAAACCGCATGGATTTATCAGTTAACACCAAATAAAACCGATACGGTTTTGCTACTTGAATGCCTTACTGTTTCTTCTTCGGTGCGAGCACCATGATCATTTGACGGCCTTCGATCTTCGTTGGGAAGGATTCGACGACTGCCAATTCACTCAGATCGTCACGAACGCGATTAAGCATTTCGATACCAATCTGTTGGTGCGCCATTTCACGACCACGGAAACGCAGGGTGATTTTGGCTTTGTCACCATCTTCCAGAAAGCGAATCAGGTTGCGTAGTTTGACCTGATAGTCGCCATCATCGGTACCAGGCCGGAATTTGATTTCCTTGACCTGAATAACTTTTTGCTTCTTCTTTTGTTCCTTTGTGGCCTTACTCTTCTCATAGAGGAACTTGCCGTAATCCATGATTCGGCAAACCGGCGGCTCGGCGTTCGGACTGATTTCAACTAAATCAACACCTGCTTCCTCGGCTTTTTCTAATGCTTCATTCAGACTGACAATGCCAAGCTGTTCGCCTTCGACGCCTGTCAGGCGTACCTCATGTGCGCGAATTTCTCTGTTGATGCGATTAGGACGCGCCGGTTGAACTCGTTTTCCGCCTTTAATACCTTATTCCTCCAATTGATGAAGACTACGGCTGCGAATCTCTTGCTGCAGCTTACTGATCACTTCACTGACATCAAGGCTCCCCAAGTCTTTACCACGACGAGTACGGACAGCAACTTTTCCTGCTTCCACCTCTTTATCGCCACAGACCAACATATAGGGAACACGCCGTAAAGTGTGCTCGCGGATTTTAAAGCCTATCTTCTCATTTCTCAAGTCTGCTTTTACACGAATGCCTGCTTCTTGCAGTTTTCTGGTCAATTCGCTGACATATTCAGACTGGCTATCGGTGATATTCATAATCACCGCTTGTACCGGTGCCAACCAAGTTGGGAAGAAACCAGCAAATTCTTCGGTAAGAATACCGATGAAACGCTCCATTGATCCCAGAATGGCACGGTGAATCATTACCGGTACCTGACGTTCGTTACTTTCCCCAACATAGGACGCGTTTAAGCGGCCCGGTAGCGAAAAGTCGAGTTGCACCGTACCACACTGCCAGGCACGATCCAAACAATCATGTAAGGTAAATTCAATTTTTGGTCCGTAGAACGCCCCTTCACCGGGTTGATATTCAAATGGAATCTCATTTTCGGTCAATGCGGCGGCCAAATCTTCTTCAGCACGATCCCACATCTCATCGCTGCCGATACGTTTTTCAGGACGCGTAGACAATTTCACCACGATTTTTTCAAAACCGAAGGTGCTGTACATGTCGTACACCATCTTGATGCAACTGTTTACTTCATCACGAACCTGTTCTTCCGTACAGAAGATATGCGCATCGTCCTGAGTGAAACCACGCACGCGCATTAAACCATGCAGAGAACCCGATGGTTCATTACGATGACAGCTACCGAACTCAGCCATACGCAGCGGCAGATCGCGATATGATTTCAATCCTTGATTGAAAATCTGCACGTGCCCTGGGCAGTTCATCGGTTTAATGCAGTATTCACGGTTCTCCGAGGAAGTCGTGAACATCGCTTCTTTGTAGTTATCCCAGTGACCCGTTTTTTCCCACAGCACACGGTCCATCATAAATGGACCTTTCACTTCCTGATATTGGTACGCTTTCAATTTCATGCGTACAAATGCTTCCAGCTCACGGAAAATTGTCCAACCGTCATTATGCCAGAACACCATCCCAGGCGCTTCTTCCTGCATATGGTATAAATCAAGTTGTTTACCAATCTTACGGTGATCGCGCTTAGCCGCTTCTTCAAGACGTTGCAAATAAGACGCTAACTGTTTTTTATCTGCCCACGCCGTACCATAGATGCGCTGTAGCATCTTATTCTTGCTGTCGCCACGCCAGTAAGCACCGGATATTTTCTGCAACTTAAAATGATGGCAGAAACGCATATTCGGCACATGGGGACCACGGCACATATCGATATATTCTTCATGGTGATATAAGCCGGGACGATCATCATGGCTTATATTTTCATCCAAGATAGCAATCTTGTAAGTTTCACCGCGTGCCACAAACGCGTCGCGCGCTTCCTGCCAACTGACCTTTTTCTTAATCACGTCGTAATCGGTGTCAGCAAGTTCGTGCATCCGTTTTTCGAGAAGATCGATATCTTCCTGAGTCAGAGTACGATCGATATCAACATCATAGTAAAAACCATTGTCGATAACCGGGCCAATTGCCATTTTAGTATCCGGCCACAGTTGTTTAATGGCATGCCCCAATAAATGAGCGCAGGAATGGCGGATAATTTCCAGACCGGCTTCATCTTTCGCGGTAATGATAGCCAACTGCGCATCAGCTTCTATTTTGTCGCTGGCATCGACTAACTCATCATTAACACGGCCCGCGATACAGGCTTTTGCCAAACCGGGACCAATATCCAGCGCGACATCAAGGGGAGAAACCGCATGGTCATAGTGACGCTGACTTCCATCAGGAAGGGTAATAACAGGCATTAGAATTCCCTTATTTGCAGTGGTGACCCACACGAAAGATCACATACAAAACTATTTAACTATTGAACATCAGAATGTTAACCGTGCTATTCCTCTATACTCTGCGAAATATGTACACATGGATGCGCATACTTCAAAATGCCCACCAGCGTGACACAGCTAACGTCGCGCCAATATTACACCGTATATTCTGAGTGTTAAAGTCGGACTCAGCAGACCGAACGAGGGAAGCGCACTTTTGTTATCCGCTCACGAACCACTTCTGAAATGAAAACACAAATCAGTATGCAGGTGGCATGCTTTCCCCTGCCCCCGTTTTCTATCGTTTTATTCCCCTGGCAGTCACCATTCCCACATAAAAACCACAACTAAAGCATGGTTTTTATGTAAATCTGTTAGTTCGCACACTGAATTTAAAAAACGTAACACTATTCTCATCCTGAGAGTCAATTATCGTTTCTTAATGACTTCATATCATCGCGCTTCCCTATTGTTCAGAGAGGAAATAAAGCATGAAAATGAAATTGCTGCCTGTCATTTTAACCGCATTTTTTGCTGTCAGTGTATTCGCCGCGGATAGTGCCATTAAAGATGGCACCTATAAAGCCGAAGCCATTGGCTTTGACGAGCATGGCTGGAAACCTTTCCTCGAACTCACCTATAAAGATGGCAAAATTACCGACGTTAAATTTGATTATACGAGTGAATCTGACGGTCATCTGAAAACAAGCGATAAAGAATATATCAAAAAAATGCACGCTACGACGGGAACATCGCCTGATATCTACACAGTCAAGCTTCCCCAATCTTTGATTGAAAAACAAAATGTTGCAGAAGTTGATGGAGTAACTGGCGCAACACATTCAACGGAAGACTTTAAAATATTGGCCGGCGCAGCAATCAGGAACGCCAAAGCAGGCAATCAGGAAACAGCCAAAATAGAATAAATTTCATTACTATCGCAATGGCGATATGTCATTTATTGCAAAGAGGAAATGCCCCTATCCTGCATTTTTCTAAATGCAGGATAGGGATTATTACACTTTAGTTTGATTGCAATGCTGCTGATTTTGCTTTTTTCTTACGCAAAAATAGAAATCCTCCCCAAATAACAGCAATCCAGAATGGAATCAAAATAACGGAAATACGAATACCAGGCGATAACAGCATAATAACCAGTATAGCTGCCAGGAAAATCAGGCAAAGGTAATTCCCCACCGGATACCAAAATGCTTTGAAACCAGGCTCAATCCCTTTTTGTATCATTGCCTTACGAAAACGAAGATGAGCAAGGCAGATCATGATCCAATTTATGACCAGCGTAGAAACTACCAGCGCCATAAGTAGTTCAAACGCTTTTCCCGGCATCAAATAGTTAATCGCGACGCCAGCAGAAGTCGCCAACGCAGAGAGTACGATAGCGCGTACCGGCACTCCGCGAGCATTGACTTTTGCCAGACTTTTCGGCGCATTGTCTTGTTTTGCAAGGCCATAAAGCATCCGGCTATTACAATATACACCACTGTTATAAACTGACAGTGCGGCCGTCAATACAACGACATTAAGAATGTTAGCCACCAGATTGCTATTCAACGCATGGAAAATCAGCACAAACGGACTTCCTCCGCTGACGACATTTCCCCATGGGTAGAGAGATAGCAAAATTGACAACGCGCCAATATAAAAAATCAAAATGCGGTACACAACCTGGTTGGTCGCTTGAGGTATGGAACGACGCGGATCGGCTGCTTCAGCCGCTGTGATCCCCACCAACTCCAATCCGCCAAAGGAAAACATGATCACCGCCATCGCCATGATCAGCCCATTCGCGCCGTTTGGCATGAATCCGCCATGAATCCATAAATTGCGAATTGTTGCCTCTTCACCACCATTACCACTGAGTAATAACCACGCACCGAAAACAATCATTCCGACAATAGCCAGAACTTTTATGATGGCAAACCAAAACTCCGTTTCGCCAAACAAGCGGACGTTAACTAAATTGACAGCATTAATCAGTACAAAGAAGACGGCAGCCGATACCCAGGTTGGAACCTCCGGCCACCAGTATTGAATATAAATACCAACGGCAGTGAGCTCAGCCATACCGACCAAAATGAACATGGCCCAGTAATTCCAGCCAGCAAGAAACCCTGCAAAATCGCCCCAGTATTTATAGGCAAAATGGCTGAATGAACCGGCAACCGGTTCCTCCACAACCATCTCCCCAAGTTGACGCATGATTAAAAATGCGATCATGCCAGCAACAGCATAGCCCAATAACACCGACGGCCCCGCCATCTGAATGGTCTGGGATATACCTAAAAATAGGCCAGTTCCAATTGCCCCACCCAATGCAATTAATTGGATGTGGCGGTTTTTTAACCCGCGTTTTAACACTAACTCCTGCTGCTCACTCGCCATAGCATTTCCGTGCTTCCGATGAAGCTTTTTTCAATATATGTAGGGATAAATTTTCAAACAAGTTTCAGGTGTGCCGACAATTCAGCTAAATAGACGCACATCACTTGCTATCGCCATATGCCGTAATCAACGCTCAGGTATGACGTTTTTAAACGCTAGCGTGTCATCATCACGGTCTTGAATTGATATAGCACTCGTTTCTTCTGTCGTTTTTCCTCGCATTTCCTGCGGTACCAGCAGTTCTAACAGTTCCAACTGCTGACGCTGTTGCTCAACAACAGTATGTAGCAATTTGATCTGTTCATTCGCTCGAACACTCGCCCGGTTAATAAAAAACCAGATAAGAATAATCAGTAACGCAACCAACGCGATAAAAACCATTTCTAGCATGTTCACACCAACTCCACTTTACATTCTGACCGACATGACTAGCGGTCAATTACCGCCAGCAAGCTCATCTTAACACTGAGCGTCCAACAAGTTCGAGACTCTGCTGATATCTCATGTTGGTATTACGATACCTTTGCCATAAAAAAGCCTGTCACTAGGACAGGCTAATTTAAAATAATCTCATTCAAAACAATCTCATTTAAAACAATCCCACATCAGAACGGATAACCATGGTATCCCAATTGCTCAGAGATGTTTCTCGCTGCGGTGTGCAACATTTCAACATATCCGAGTTTATTCTCTTCAGAAAAACGAATCGTTGGGAATGAAATACTCAGGCCGGCAATCACCACCCCAAAACGGTCAAAAACAGGCACAGCAATACAACGCAACCCTTCTTCCTGCTCTTCATTATCTTCGCCGTACCCTTGCTCACGCACCAGATCGATCTGGGTTAGCAGTGCGTCGGCAGTACAAAGCGTGTGCGGAGTACTGCGGGTAAACTCGACGGTGGAGAGGATCTCTTCTACTTCCCCTCGATCGCGCCAAGCCAACAACACTTTGCCGATAGCAGTACTGTGCAGCGGATTACGACGCCCAATACGCGAATACATGCGCAGGTTGTACATGGAATCAATCTTGTGGATATAAACGATCCCATCTTCATCCAACGCGCCGAGGTGAATCGTTTCTCGCGTGAGTGTCGAAAGCTCGCGCATCTGTATATCTGCGCTACGAATTAAATCAACGTTCTGTAACGCTTTTGCGCCAAGTTCAAATAACTTAAGCGTTAGCGAATATTTTTCTGATTCCCCCTCCTGCGCCACATAGCCGAGGGATTTCATCGTCTGCAAAAAGCGGTACACAGTACTTTTAGACATCATTACACGTTGAGAGAGTTCGGTAATACCGATCTCACGCTCTTCACCTAATGCCTGCAAAATACCAAAAACCTTTAAAACGGACGACACGGAATCGGGTTGTTTATCTAAATCTGCAATAGCCATTTTTGTGGTTACCCTACTCAGTTTTTCTTGTTTTAAAAAAAATAGAACAATGGTTTTAGTATAAAGGGAACGCTTTGATTATGGCAATGGAGCAACAACGATAATCAAGTAACTTTGATAAATATCAGGATCAATAACTTTACTAATTAATATGTAAGTAAATTTATAGATGAAATACTGTGCCGTTAGTATAACGGCACAGTTTATTAACGATGATTATTGCCAAACAGAATCAGGCACCTTAGCCAGATACAACGCGGGTTTTCCATCGACATCAGAAGTAAACAAAACCTGTTTATTATCCGGTGTAAAAGAAGGATGTGGATGCGTTACCTGACGGTCCCCTTCCAGCACTTTCCAGGATGTATTGTGCTGTGCGATACGATGTTCCTTGCCTGTTTTCAGATTGAAAACATACAGGAACGGATCGTTCTCGATTTTGTAACCCCCATCGTCTTGTACATCAACCGGAGCATCGGAACCGTCACCGACCAACAGTGTGCCATCATAGTTACTCATCAGGTGAGAACACGGCGGCATAATGCGAAGTTGACGATCTTCCAGCGTGACCGGATCAATACTACGAATATAGCGATTACTATCGTCTTTCAGATAAGAAACATAAATCATCGCAGAACCGTCTGGAACCCAGAATTCATGGGTGCAGCTCTCGCCTTCAGCATGCTCTTTTACCTTACGCATATTGGTGCCATCTTCGTTGATAAACCACATACGCGCATCAACAAGATCGTGTGGCCCTTCATGGCAGAAAGCCACCGTATTATCATCACCTGGACGATAAATAGGATGACCTAACCATTGATTTTCCTGAAGAATAGTTTCAGATTTTCCGGTAAGCAGATCAACGCGAATCAAACGGCAGCATGGATTCGTGAAATAAAATTCCTGGAATTTTTTCCAGTCAGTTAATGGCTTCCAATCTTCTTTCTTAATTTCAATACCGACCATCTTGGTACAATCAGAATTCGCTACCCAAGTGCCGTAACCAACCCAGTCATCAGGCACCTGGTAAATCGTTTTCTCTTCCAGCGTTTCAAGATCCACACGCATCAAATTACGCACATTCTTCACGTAATACAGCGCATCATCATCTGGAGAAAGAAAACCACCAAAGGTATTATCCCCTTTTCCTTCGGTTAACTGTGTTGCTTCTTGCGTTTTCAGGTCCAACAGATAATAGTTCCACGGACCATCAAATGCGCCACCAAACAACAGCTTACTGCCATCATTGCTAAAGCATTTTTGGTAAAAGTAGTTGCGGTGACAAATAACATCGGGAGGAGTTAAGCGCACAACTTCGGTGCCGGTTGCAGAATCCTGATAGGAATGAAATGTTAGGGGGAACTTGTTACCTTTAGCCATCCGTAAATCCTTAGCGCTTTTCATGAATAATCTGACGTTGCACGAGCGTATAACCAGAAAAATTCATCATTTCAACTATACGCTTTCATGCGAATTATCAAGTAATTTGACATTATAGAAACAATGTTTCATTTTTCCGTGATCGCGGTTTTATTTTATAAAACATTCTTTCTATTTTCACCCACTGTTTCAAATTCAATAGACAACTTCATACACGCGCAACAACGCACAGGTAACTTGAAGTATGACGGGTATATTGATATTGCAGCAATGAGAAATGGCATAGATCAAAAAAGGCCCTAATCAGGGCCTTTGGTGAGTATATTGTGGGACTTTATTTCAGGTATTCCCCTGAACGTAGCGCCTCAATACGCTTATCCAACGGTGGATGCGACATAAACAATTCACTGAAAGATTTAGATTTACCGTTGATACAAAACGCCATCATGCTCCCTTCTTCCTGGGGTTCATAACTGGTTTTCAAGCGCTGTAGTGCGGCAATCATCTTTTCTCTCCCCACCAATTTCGCAGAACCGGCATCAGCGTGAAACTCGCGATAACGGGAGAACCACATCGTGATAATGCTGGCCAATATGCCAAACACCAGTTCCAAAATGGTTGCCACGGCAAAATAAACCAACGGATTACCGTTACTGCTCTCGCCATCATCACGATTGCCGGAAAGAAAGCCGGAGGCTACCTGCGCAATTAAACGGGAGATGAAAATAACAAAAGTATTCACAATCCCCTGAATCAGCGTCATCGTAACCATATCACCATTAGAGATGTGGCTGATCTCATGGGCAATCACCGCTTCAGCCTCATCACGACTCATATTTTGCAATAAGCCAGTGCTCACAGCGACTAATGATGCATCACGGCGCGCTCCCGTCGCAAAAGCATTAATATCAGGCGCATGATAAATAGCGACTTGAGGCATCACGATACCGGCCTGCTGAGACTGTGAACGGACAGTTTCCAACAACCAGCGCTCCGTTTCATTACGCGGTTGTTCTATCACTTCGCCGCCCACCGAGCGCAATGCCATCCATTTGGACATCAGCAGTGAAACAAACGCACCGCCAAAGCCAAACAGCCCAGCCATAATCATTAAACCCTGGACACTGCTGGACCGAATTCCCGTCAGGCTGAGTACCAGCCCGAAAACCAACATCACCGCCAGGTTGGTGATCAGGAAAAGCGCAATACGCATCATAAAAGTCTGATTTCCTCTCGCAGAAAGATAAAGTTTGCAACACCTACATCGTATGGGTTGCCGTGGCATTTTCAAGCATTCTTAACTTTTCAGTTACTAAATCCACATAACTTTACACTTTTCAAAAGGCAAGCGGCTTCACATTCCCATTCAGGATAGGTGATACACATTCATCAAAAAACATCAACGGCCTGGCTATACACACTGTTCTCTAACACAAACTCGCCCTGCCGCCGATAAATTGAACGTATGGGAATTATTCCAACGTGGGAATATCAAGCTTTAACAAATGTGTAAAATCTTCCGCTGACATGGGATGACCAAATAAATATCCCTGCGCTTCTTCACAGCCTTTGTTTCTCAAACGTTCGCACTGTTCCTGCGTTTCGACGCCTTCAGCAATCACGCCTAATTCGAAACTTTTGCCAAGATAGAGTATTGCACGAACAATCGCAGCATCTGATGGCGAATCACACATCGTACGCACAAATGTCTGATCGATCTTGAGTCGTGTGACCGGATAATTTTTCAGCATACTCAATGACGCATACCCCGTACCATAATCATCAAATGCGATCCCGATTCCAGCACTTCGCAGTTCATTCAATGGTTGCAGCATATTTTCGTCATAGCGCAGGATGATATTCTCGGTAATTTCCAACTCAAGTGCACTCGGATGCAACCCTGTTTCTGCCAGTACATCCGCGATTTTCTGCGCCAGCATTCCTGAACGAAACTGAGCGCTAAACAGGTTAATACTGATACGAAAATTCTCCGCACCGGCGTTACGCCAGCGAACGGCTTGTTCACAGGCCGTTTTCACTACCCAATCGCCAACACGTTCAGCCCAGGGACCATGCTCCAGAGCGGTCAGAAAATCACCCGGCCCCAGTAACCCCTTGATGGGGTGACGCCAACGCAATAGCGCTTCCGCCCCGACTATCTCATTCGTCGCCAAATTCACCTGAGGCTGATAGAACATCTCAAATTCATGTTGTTCATATGCCCGCACAAACTCCAGTTGAAAAGCGTGCCTTGCCTGAAAAATTTCACGTAATTCACGAGTGAAAAGACGGTAGCAGTTTCGCCCTTCAGATTTTGCCTGATAAAGCGCCAGGTCTACATTCGTCAACAATTCCTGAGCCGTACAGCCATGACCAGGCGCGAGCACTATTCCGATACTGGCGCTGATGTTGACCTGATGTTCATCAATAATCATAGACTGAGAGATTTCGTGGATAATGGTTTCCGCGATCCCACACATGACTCGCTGATCGTTAATCCCCTGAAACAATAAGGCAAATTCATCCCCCCCCATGCGAGCAACGACATCACCAACTCGCACAACCGATTGAATTTTCTTTGCTACACTGACCAAAATCTGATCGCCGCTCGCATGACCAAGGCTATCATTCACATCCTTGAAACCATCCAGATCGACCATCATGATCCCAGCAATTGGGTCATTCTTTAGCGCTTGTTCCAGGCTATTGGTCAATAAAGTACGATTGGCCAACCCCGTGAGCGGATCCATATGCGCCAGCAAGAACAAACGTTCTTCATTACGACGACGTTCTGTTATATCCCGCAGAATCGCACCGTAGCTGACATTATTATAATGATCTTTCCACATCGAAACCGATAGTTCGACGGGCACCGTTCCGCCACTTTTAGTATTAACATTCAATTCCAACAAGATGCCATTAGCCAAGGTTTCATGATCGGTAATCAGCTGATTTAACTGAACCATATAAGACTCTGGTACAATGGTATTAATACTGGAACCAATGATTTCCTCACCGGTATACTCCAGCATTTTCTGGGCGGCCGTATTCCAGAATGTAATAGACCCTTTTTCATTTACGCAGATAATACTGTCTGGTGACGTATTCGCGATATTTTCAAATCGAATTTGACTCGCTTTCCTTGCCAAATCAAGCCGACGCATTTCCAGTTTATCCATCACCAGCGCGGCCAAATCTTGCAAATTATGCTCGTCTCTGGCACTAAGCCCTGCCCTAGGTTTCACATCAATAACACAAAGCGTACCAATCGCATGACCAGACGTCGTTCTTAGTGGAATACCCGCATAAAAACGGATATGAGGGATCCCCGTCACCAATGGGTTATTTTTAAACCGGGGGTCTTTACGCGCATCTGGAACAACCATGATTTTCTTTTTAAGGATCGCATGAGCACAAAAAGAGATATCCCTTGGTGTCTCGCAAAAAGAAACCCCTAGCCCCGCGGCGAATAATTGCCGCTCTGCCTCCAACAACGAAACCAAAACAACAGGCGCGCTGAAAACATTTGCAGCCAAATTAATCAAATTATTAAGACCAGTATCGAACAAAACGCTCTCAATGCCATACTCACGAAGAGCGGCAAGACGCTCAGCTTCATCTTTGCCTATTGGGGCACAGCTCATAGGTTCCCCCTACAGTATCCATCGCCTTAGTTTTCAGATTAAAAAGTAAAATTTAGGTTATAACCTAACGAATTGCTGTAATGGTATCGGTACAAACAGTAGATCAACGCTGGCATGCAAAATAATAGGCAAACCTCCACCTTCAGAGTAGTGACCGCCTAAAGCTGATAAATGATTATGGCAAAAGATCCTAAGTCTATCATCCCTTAGCATGCATACTAATTAACCGCTCAAAGTATTCATATCTTTTGATAACTTATCTGTTCAGCCATTGTATGAAAAATGATCGAAACTGATTGACGTATAACCGAATGGGATGATGTTGCCTGAAGACTTAAACGTCCTTTTGCTTAATAAAGCGAGTGGCGAAGATCCCTATCCGCAATAGGTATTTTGGATCGGTTCGTTAAAAGTCCATCGTTAGAAAACATGCTAAATTGGGTATCTTTTATGCAGATAGCATAAAAGAAAAAGGAAGAGAATCGGAGAAACGGCACCTCGAAACAATACCTTGGTATAACACTGGGATATATACCCTAAATAATTCAAGTTTCAGGACAAAAACGGCAAAGCGTTTTTGAACAGCGCTTGCACTGACTCCGAAGGGGTGAGGTCATAAGGTCGAATAACGGGTTGAGGCTCATGGATGAGTTGAGTAACAAACGCAACCAATGCACATGCAACTTGAAGTATGAGGAGTGCCTCACCCGGATGCCTATCTGATAAATATTGCTAAAGATCATTTATCAGGCAGGAAAATAGCTTATCGAATGTTCGGGGGTATCATTTTGAGCTTTAATAATTAAAGCCCAATCACCCGTATACGGTACCGTTAAATAAATCTCATTTTCTGCTCGATAGCTAATAAACCCCGATGTTGCTCTTAAATCCGTGTCGCTCTCTTCCCTTTTCTCATTAACCATTTGAATTTCAAAAGCATTAGTGCATTTAACAATAACCGTGTCACCACCAAAAAGACTTAAACACGTATGAATGACAGACATACAACGACCTCCACCGCATATTGCGATTAACATGCTAAATAAAACTTATTAATGAATGATTTCCCACAGCGGGATTTTCATAAGAACAAAATACATACTGCCAGATTGTGATTTAGATCAAGTTAAATCCACGTTTTAACAAATCGACAAGAGAGATAAGATGAAACAATAAGAGAATAAGCGCTATTAGGTTTTTTGATAATATCGCGTGACTCAACAGAATCGTGTAATAAGTAGATAAGGTATAATTTTTTAGCACAATCTACGGATAAAACCGGGAAAATAATATATGTCCAGAATAATTTGAGTTGTGTAAAGACATCAATCGCACGCAAATTAGTTTGAAACTAATTTGCCCAACCCATGACTAGCCGCAAACAAGAGACAGGCGTCTCTTATTTCATCTTCAGATGAAACACATGTAGGTCACTGAGGCAAGTAAAGACAGACCAATTGGCTAAGTCAATTTGAACGCGGCTTGCGGCCCCCGTCAGGGCGAACAATTAAGATTTGAAATATTGTTAATAGCGGAAGAGAATATTCACAGGAAATATCCTCTGAAAAAACAGAGGGGCCAAGAAATAAAGGCCCCAATTTTTTAATCTGCGATAAACACAATTACATGTTATCGATGATGTCCTGCGCAAACTCGCTGCATTTCCGTAGCTTAGCGCCTTCCATCAGACGTTCGAAATCGTAAGTCACGGTCTTGTTCTTGATCGCGCCTTCAACGCCTTTAACAATTAAATCAGCCGCTTCGAACCATTGCAGATGACGCAGCATCATTTCAGCAGATAAGATGACTGAGCCAGGGTTTACTTTATCCTGACCAGCATATTTCGGTGCGGTTCCGTGAGTCGCTTCAAACAGCGCACATTCATCACCAATATTTGCACCCGGTGCAATACCGATGCCGCCAACCTGAGCAGCCAACGCATCAGAAATATAGTCACCGTTCAGGTTCATACAGGCGATGACATCATATTCAGCAGGACGCAGCAGGATTTGTTGCAGGAATGCATCGGCAATCACGTCTTTTACTACGATTTCTTTGCCGGTGTTCGGATTCTTGATTTTCACCCACGGGCCGCCATCAATCAGCTCACCGCCGAATTCTTCACGCGCCAACTGGTAGCCCCAGTCCTTAAACGCGCCTTCGGTGAATTTCATGATATTGCCTTTGTGTACCAACGTGACAGAATCACGATCGTTGGTAATCGCATAGTCAATCGCAGCGCGAACCAGGCGTTTCGTCCCTTCTTCTGAACACGGTTTAATACCGATACCACACTGTTCAGGGAAACGGATTTTGTTAACACCCATTTCTTCACGCAGGAACTTGATCACTTTGTCGGCTTCAGCAGAACCCGCTTTCCATTCAATACCGGCGTAAATGTCTTCCGCATTTTCACGGAAGATCACCATATCCGTCAGTTCAGGCTGTTTCACCGGGCTCGGTGTACCTTCATAGTAGCGTACCGGACGCAGGCAAACGTACAAATCCAACTGTTGACGCAGCGCTACGTTAAGGGAGCGAATACCGCCACCAACGGGCGTTGTCAGTGGGCCTTTAATCGCCACACGATATTCACGAATCAGATCCAGTGTCTCTTCCGGCAGCCAAACATCTTTACCATAAATCTGTGTGGATTTTTCACCGGTATAAATTTCCATCCAGGAAATCGTGCGCTTACCTTGATAGGCTTTTTTTACCGCGGCGTTCACAACATTGATCATCGCAGGCGTCACATCGACACCGATGCCATCGCCCTCAATAAACGGAATCACCGGATTATTAGGGACAACCAGTTTTCCTTGAGCATCAACCGTGATCTTTTGACCCTCTGTCGGTACAACTACTTTGCTTTCCATTAACCTCTCCTTCGAGCGCAATTTTGTTAATGACTTGTAAGATGCGTGTCAATACTACTTGAATATTCAGCCCGCGCCAATCGCAAACCATTTCGAGTATAATGCCTTTGTTACTCGCTATGATAAAGATGATGAATAAAATCCCTGTTAAAAATCACAAAGTTAAACGCTTCAGCTCACGAACAGCAAGAAAAAAGCATCAGGAGAACATTTCCCGGCGTGTTGTGCTGTTCAATAAACCCTTTGATGTTTTACCTCAGTTCACTGATGACATGGGACGTAAGACATTGAAAGATTACATTCCTTTTAGTGATATCTATGCTGCCGGGCGGTTAGATCGGGATAGTGAAGGGCTCATGCTCTTAACCAATGACGGTCAACTGCAAGCCCGACTCACACAACCCGCACAAAAAACGGCAAAGACCTATTTTGTTCAGGTTGAAGGGATTCCGAATGAGGATGCGTTGTCACAATTTCGTCGAGGTTTATCATTAAAAGACGGCAAAACGCTCCCCGCAGGGATTGAGATCGTTGAAGCACCGGCATGGCTGTGGCCACGATTTCCTCCGATTAGAGAACGGAAAAATATCCCTGACTGCTGGTTGAAAATCACCCTCCATGAGGGGAAGAATCGCCAAGTTCGCCGTATGACCGCGCATATCGGTTACCCTACCTTACGCCTTATCCGCTACAGTATGGCTAATCAAACGGTGGAAGATTTATTACCCGGAGAATGGAAGGAAATTACTGATGTTTAAACCTCATGTTACCGTAGCCTGTGTCGTACAGGCTGAAAATCATTTTCTGGTAGTTGAAGAGTTAATTAACGATAAGCGACTCTGGAATCAACCTGCTGGACATCTGGAAGCAAATGAAACCCTGATTCAGGCAGCCAGTCGGGAGCTATGGGAAGAAACCGGAATTCGCGCCGTCCCGCAGAGTTTTTTACGTCTGCATCAATGGATCGCGCCCGATCAGACACCCTTCTTACGTTTCTGTTTCGCTCTTGATTTGACAAGCCGCGTCGAAACACAGCCTCACGACAGTGATATTGAGTGTTGCCATTGGCTGACGAGAGAAGACATTCTGCAATCATCTTGTCTCCGTTCTCCACTGGTCGCCGAGAGTATCCGCTGCTATCAGCAGCCAGAACGTTACCCTTTAACCCTACTACAAGCCTTTAACTGGCCTTTTTAGCCCGTAATGCGTCAGGAATAGCAATGCAGGCCTTGACGCATCATGCTAAAATACGTCGCTTGTTTTTGCTTTAATGTATACCCGGCCTTTTCAAGCGCAACGCACCAACCTATCTGCGCCTTAAAAGGTGGCTGGGTAAGTATTTCAGTTCGTGAGACGTCCATGTCAGATAACAGCCAGAAAAAAGTGATTGTCGGTATGTCCGGCGGTGTTGATTCATCCGTTTCCGCTTACCTGTTACAGCAACAGGGCTATCATGTTGAAGGCCTGTTTATGAAAAATTGGGAAGAGGATGACGACACGGAGTATTGCTCTGCCGCAACCGATCTTGCCGATGCTCAAGCCGTCTGCGACAAACTCGGCATTGAGCTACATACGGTCAACTTTGCCGCCGAATATTGGGACAACGTATTTGAATTGTTCCTGGCGGAATATAAAGCGGGCCGTACACCGAATCCCGATATTCTGTGCAACAAAGAAATCAAGTTCAAAGCCTTCCTTGAGTTTGCCGCTGAAGACCTCGGCGCAGATTATATCGCAACCGGTCACTACGTCCGCCGTCAGGATGTTGATGGTAAATCCCGGTTACTACGCGGTGTTGATGGCAATAAAGACCAAAGTTATTTTCTCTATACATTAAGCCACGAGCAAATTGCACAAAGCCTGTTCCCCGTGGGGGAATTGGAGAAGCCGGAAGTTCGCAGAATTGCGGAGCAGTTAGAGTTGGTCACGGCTAAGAAAAAAGACTCTACCGGGATTTGTTTTATCGGTGAGCGTAAATTCACCGACTTTCTGGCTCGTTACCTGCCAGCCCAACCGGGTCCCATTCTGGCCGTTGACGATGGCAAACCGATGGGGCAACACCAAGGGTTGATGTACCACACGCTCGGACAACGTAAAGGGCTGGGCATTGGTGGTGTCAAAGACGGTGGCGAAGATCCATGGTATGTCGTAGACAAAGATGTTGCCCATAATATTCTGTATGTTGCCCAAGGGCATGAGCACCCTCGCCTGATGTCCTACGGATTAATCGCCCAGCAATTGCATTGGGTTGACCGTCAGGAACTGACTACAACGTTACGCTGTGTCGTTAAAACACGTTACCGTCAGGCTGATATTCCTTGTACGGTCACGCCATTTGGTGAAGATCGCATCTCGGTTCGCTTTGATGAACCCGTCGCTGCGGTAACCCCTGGGCAGTCGGCCGTCTTTTATTCGGGTGAGATTTGCCTTGGTGGCGGCATCATTGAAGAACGCTTACAGGAGTGATTGTGGCGAAGAACTATCATGATATAACCCTGGCACTGGCAGGTATTTGCCAGTCTGCCCATTTGGTGCAACAACTGGCAAATACTGGCAATTGTGATAACAACGTTTTACACGTCTCGCTGAGCAGTATCCTGGTGGTTAACCCAACGTCTACGCTAGCTGTTTATGGTGATACTGAAAACCATCTCAAAATCGGTTTGGAAACGTTGCTGGGTATTCTCAACACCAGTACAAAAGGCCCAGGCGCCGACATGTCCCGCTACGCGTTTAGCCTGATAGCGCTTGAGCGAAAATTGCATGCTAAACCCGCCGCGCTGAACGAACTCGGCCAACGCATCGGACAGTTGGAACGCCAATTAGAGCATTTTGAATTGCTCTCTGATACGATCATCGGCGCATTAGCGGGCATTTACGTTGATGTCATTAGTGCGTTAGGGCCTCGTATCCAGGTAACAGGTTCTCCTGAGATACTGAAAAACAGTCAGGTTCAGGCTAAAGTGCGTGCCGTTCTGCTGGCTGGTATTCGCTCAGCCGTTTTGTGGCAGCAGATTGGCGGAGGACGTCTTCAACTGATGTTTTCCCGTAGTCATCTGGTTAAAGAAGCAAAGCAGATACTGGCCCGTTGCTGATAACAATAAATTCAGAACGCCTATCCGTTCTTATTGTTTATAGCTTTCGTTGTTATAAGCTTCACTGTTATAAAAACAGCGATATGTTCTGACAGATACCCCTCCCTGCCGGTGCGGGGAGAACAGCGTTAGAAAGGCATTAACCACCTTTCTACCTGTTTTTTTGTAAAAACGAATTTGTAGAAACGAACAAGTCATTTAAATCAATCGGTTATTGAAAAACTGTTTATTAAAATCAATCCCAGGAGTTGCTTGCGATGGAATTATCCTCACTGACCGCTGTTTCCCCCATTGATGGACGCTACGGCGATAAAGTCAGCACATTGCGCACCATTTTCAGTGAATTCGGTTTGCTGAAATTCCGCGTACAGGTTGAAGTACGTTGGCTGCAAAAATTGGCAGCCTGTGCAGAAATCCGGGAAGTTCCTGCATTTGATCATGACGCAAACGCTTTCCTTGACAAAATTGTCGCCGAATTCAGCGTGCAGGATGCAGAACGCATCAAAACCATTGAACGCACTACCAACCATGACGTTAAAGCCGTTGAATACTTTCTAAAAGAAAAGGTCGCGGCAGTTCCGGCATTACATGCCGTGAACGAATTTATCCACTTCGCCTGCACATCTGAGGATATTAACAACCTCTCCCATGCGCTGATGCTGGATACCGCTCGCCGTGATGTGATATTGCCACAGTGGCGTAAAATTATTGATGCATTGGCTAATTTGGCGCACCAATATCGCGATATCCCACTGCTTTCCCGCACACATGGTCAGCCAGCGACACCATCCACGATTGGTAAAGAATTCGCCAACGTAACTTACCGCATGGAACGCCAATATCGCCAACTCCGGCAGGTAGAAATCTTAGGTAAAATCAACGGTGCTGTGGGTAACTACAACGCACATATCGCCGCCTACCCTAACGTTGATTGGCATCAGTTTAGTGAGAGCTTTGTGACATCGCTGGGTATTACCTGGAACCCCTACACCACACAAATCGAACCCCACGATTACATCGCCGAGCTGTTCGACTGCATCGCGCGTTTCAACACCATTCTGATCGACTTTGACCGCGATATTTGGGGTTACATTGCCCTGAATCACTTCAAACAGAAAACCATTGCGGGAGAAATTGGTTCTTCCACCATGCCGCATAAAGTCAACCCAATCGACTTTGAAAACTCAGAAGGCAATCTGGGGCTTGCCAATGCCGTTCTGGGCCATTTAGCCAGTAAACTCCCGGTTTCTCGCTGGCAGCGTGACCTGACTGATTCCACCGTCTTACGTAATCTGGGCGTTGGCGTGGGCTATGCGCTGATTGCCTATCAGGCTACGCTTAAGGGCATCAGCAAACTGGAAGTGAATCACGACCACCTCGCCGATGAACTGGATCATAACTGGGAAGTGCTGGCAGAGCCGGTCCAGACCGTGATGCGTCGTTATGGGATTGAAAAACCCTACGAAAAACTAAAAGAACTGACACGTGGTAAACGTGTCGACGCGGCTGGTATTCAGACATTTATTGATGGGCTGGCGCTACCGGAGGAAGAGAAAACTCGCCTGAAAGCGATGACGCCTTCCAACTATATTGGCCGGGCGATTAAACTGGTCGACGAACTGAAATAAACCCTCTTTTGCTTAGGCGGACTCTGCGTCCGCCTTTTTACTTATCTAACGTCTTCCTTTCACTTTTCCCTACTGTTTATCTCCGGTTTATTATCACTGTGGATAATTTGATATATTCCAAATAACGAATACGATTAATGCACTTTCTACATCATAACGATTCGTCAGTTGCGTTTTACTTCAGGCGCATGTTGCCTGTTTGACAGAGGAAATCGCCATGCGCATTCTGGTCATCGAAGATAATGTCTTGCTACGCCACCATCTGACGGTTCAGATGAATGAAATGGGACATCAGGTTGACGCGGCTGCCGATGCAAAAGAAGCCGATTATTTTTTACATGAAAATACGCCAGACATTGCCATTGTCGATCTCGGATTACCCGATGAAGATGGCATGAGCTTAATTCGTCGTTGGCGTTCACAGCAGATTAAATTGCCCATTTTGGTCTTGACTGCACGCGAAGGATGGCAAGATAAAGTCGCCGTATTGGAAGCAGGGGCTGATGATTACGTCACAAAACCGTTCCACATGGAAGAAGTTGCTGCCCGACTACAAGCGCTAATGCGACGTAACAGTGGACTGGCTTCGCAATTAATTCGGATTGACCCATTCGAGATCGATCTTTCACGACGAGAGCTGATGATCCACGGCGCTTCGATCAAACTCACTGCATTTGAATACACGATTATCGAAACGCTGATTCGCCACAGTGGTAAAGTTGTCAGCAAAGAATCGCTGATGTTACAGCTCTACCCTGATGCAGAGTTGCGTGAAAGCCACACCATTGATGTCTTGATGGGGCGTTTACGCAAGAAAATACAAAATGCCGGAGCGCCCGACGTCATCACAACCGTTCGCGGTCAAGGATATCGTTTCGACCATACCACGACACAAAATGAGTAAATCAAAACCGCCGTTTTCACTGCGCGTTCGCTTTTTATTGGCGACCGTTGCCATCGTTCTCGCGTTGTCGTTGTCTTACGGCATCGTTGCTATTATCGGTTACAGTGTTAATTTTGATAAAACCTCTTTTCGCCTGCTGAGAGGTGAAAGTAACCTTTATTACAGTCTGGCGCAGTGGCGAGATAATCAACTCAATATCGTGACGCCCCCCGATGTCGATATCAATTTCCCTACTCTGGTGCTGATTTACGACCAACAGGGCAATATTCTTTGGCGAGAGAAGGAAGTCCCCGAACTAGAAGCGCTCATTAACCCCGAATGGCTACAAAAAACCGCTTACCATGAACTGGACACGGACAGTAACACCAGCAGTGCGGTGCTAACAGGTAATACGTTGCTGCTAAACAGCTTGCGCGCCCTCAATGGCGTACATAGTCAGGCACTCACTCACTCGATCGCGGTGAATGTTTATCCGCGAACCGAACATCTTCCTCCTTTATCAATTGTTGTTGTCGACAGAATTCCACAAGAGTTACAGCAGGAAGATGTCGTTTGGGAATGGTTTAGCTACGTGTTGTTAGCCAACCTGGTACTGGTTCTCCCACTGCTCTGGCTGGCGGCGCACTGGAGCCTGCGGCCCATTAAAAATTTGGTCAAACAGATTGCTGAATTAGAAAAAGGGACACGGGATCAACTGGATGAAAATCCGCCGAGGGAAATGCTGAGTCTGGTGAGAAATCTGAACATCTTATTGAATAACGAGCGCCAGCGTTATCATAAATATCGAACCACGTTGACCGATCTGACCCACAGCCTGAAAACACCGCTAGCGGTGTTACAAACAACTTTGCGAGCATTACGTACGGGCAAAGAGATTAACATCGATCAGGCCGAGCCGATCATGTTGTCCCAAATCAGTCGTATATCACAACAAATAGGCTACTACCTTCACCGCGCCAGTGTTCGTTCAGAACACCCAATGCTGGTACGCGAAGTTCATTCTGTCCCCGCCATGTTAGATGGTCTCTGCTCTGCCCTGAATAAAGTCTACCAACGCAAAGGGGTTGTTCTGACGTTAGATATTTCGCCTGAATTAGCTTTTATTGGCGAAAAAAATGACTTTATGGAAGTGTTGGGAAACGTTCTGGATAATGCCTGCAAATATTGTCTCGAGTTTGTCGAGATTAGCGCTCAACATTCCGATCATCGGCTTCATCTGATCATTGATGATGATGGCCCCGGCATTCCGGCCAGTAAACGGGAAATGATTTTCCAACGTGGACAACGGGCCGATCGAATGCGTCCAGGTCAAGGGATTGGCCTGTCCGTTGCGGCTGAAATCATTGAACAATATCAGGGAGAAATTCTCATCAGCGATAGCAAGTTGGGGGGAGCACGGGTAGAAGCTATTTTTTCCCGCCAAAATCTTAGTCAGAATGAGAGATGAAAGTCCATACAGGCGACAGCGCTTCCGCTATAATTGCCTCCAGCCTTCTTGCTTTCTGGGAAACAGGGTATGGACTATCAACTCAATCTTGACTGGCCGGATTTTCTTGCACGTTACTGGCAAAAGCGTCCGACCATTATCAAAAATGGTTTCACAAATTTTATCGATCCAATTTCTCCCGATGAACTTGCAGGCCTGGCGCTGGAAAATGAAGTCGATAGCCGTCTGGTCAGCCATAATCATGGCCGCTGGCAGGTTAGTCACGGCCCATTTGAAAGCTTTGACCATTTGGGAGAAACCAATTGGTCCCTGCTGGTTCAGGCTGTTGACCATTGGCATGAGCCCTCTTCTGCATTGATGCGCCCTTTCCGTCAGTTACCGGACTGGCGTATGGACGACCTGATGATTTCTTTTTCTGTTCCCGGCGGTGGCGTAGGTCCACACCTGGATCAGTATGATGTATTTATCATTCAGGGAACGGGTCGTCGCCGCTGGCGCGTAGGCGAAAAAATCCCGATGAAACAGCATTGTCCTCACCCTGATCTGCTACAGGTTGATCCGTTCGATGCCATCATTGATGAAGAAATGGAACCTGGCGATATTCTGTATATTCCCCCAGGATTCCCGCACGATGGTTATTCATTGGAGAATGCGCTCAACTACTCTGTTGGCTTCCGCGCACCGAATGCCCGTGAACTGGTGAGTGGTTTCGCAGATTATGTCCTTTCGCGCGAGTTGGGTAGTCATCGCTACAGCGACCCGTCGATTCCATCACGAGTTCACCCGGCAACGATCTTGCCGCAAGAAGTGGATGCATTACAAAAAATGATGCTGGAACTGGTCCAACAACCCGAACACTTTCAAAACTGGTTTGGGGAGTTTATTTCTCAATCTCGTCATGAACTAGATATCGCACCACCCGAACCGCCTTATCAGGCCAATGAGATTTATGAATATTTACAACAGGGTGAACAATTGCATCGGCTAGGAGGCCTGCGGGTTCTGTGTGTCGGATCTCACTGTTTTGTTAACGGTGAAAAAATTGATACGCCACATCAACAAGCCGCATTCGCACTGGCAGAACATTATGCAGTGGATGCAACGATGCTGGGAAGCGCGTTAGATGATCCATCGTTCCTTGCGCAACTGACGATCCTGGTTAACAGCGGCTACTGGTATTTTGCTGATTAGTCCCTCAGATCATCATCCGTTGCTTAGGCCAAAGCGGGGTTTTCCTCGCCTTGGCCTATCCTGTAGGGGTTTATTATTGCTTGGCTCGCTGTGCGGTCAGTTCAGCAAGTCGCATAATAACTGACACCGCCTGCTCCATCCCCTCCAACGTCACAAACTCATGTTTTCCATGATAATTATAACCGCCGGTAAACAAATTTGGGCACGGTAGTCCCTGGAATGACAGATGCGCTCCGTCAGTTCCTCCACGAATGGGCTTGAGAATGGGTTCGATGTCACAATCCCGCATCGCCTGCTGGGCCAACGCAATAATATGCGGATGTTGTTCCACTTGTTCGCGCATATTGTAATAGTTGTCGGTTATTGTGATTTCGATATAGCAATCCGGATGCAGGCCATCGCCAACTTTTTCAGCGATATCAATCATCTTTTGCTTACGTCGTTCAAAGCCTGCCCGTTCAAAATCCCTCACGATATAGTGCATTTCTGCACGTTCGACGACGCCTTTGATACTGTGTAAATGATAGAACCCTTGATAACCCTCGGTATTCTCAGGAGACTCATCTGCGGGAACTTCCTGATGAAAACGCGATGCCAGCGTCAACGCATTCACCATCACGCCCTTGGCGCTACCGGGATGGACATTATTACCGACAATCTTTACGGTCACTGATGCCGCATTGAAATTCTCATACTCCAGTTCCCCGACACCACCGCCATCGACGGTATAGGCCCACTGAGCATTAAATGCCTTCACATCAAAAAACTGCGCGCCTTTGCCAATTTCTTCATCGGGCGTAAACGCAATACGAATTTCGCCATGCGGCACTTGTCGCTTCTTTAACCGCATCATTGCGGTAATAATTTCAGCGATTCCAGCTTTATCATCCGCGCCCAGCAACGTTTTCCCATCAGTGGTTATCAGCGTATGCCCCAGTAGTTGATGCAATACCGGGAACATCACCGGCGATAACACCTCATCGCCAATGCCTAACGCAATATCACCACCTCGGTAGTTTTCCAGAATTTGGGGATTAACGTTTTTACCCGTGTAATCAGGCGACGTATCCATATGAGAAATAAAGCCAATGGTCGGTACAGACCAGGCAACATTTGCAGGTAACGTTGCCATTACACAGCCATTTTTACTGAGCGTAACCTGTTCAAATCCCAATTCCAGCAGTTCCTGCTGCAATGCTCGCGCCAGCCTAAGTTGACCTTCCGTACTCGGAACCTGCCGAACACCGGATTTTGACTGAGTATCAAATGATACGTAATTTAAAAACCTATCGAGTAACTTATCCATCTCGGTTGCCCCCTGAGCCCTGTTTTTCATTATGGAGACGGCTATCAACGCAGATATTGCGTCAGGTCAGTTTTTACTGTGTTAACGTCCATTCCTCTAGCACACCAGAATGCGCGACAGGAAGGAATCCATGGCCTACCGATTCTCTTATAACAATCTATTTTGATAATAATGTTTTTTGATAACCGTATTTTTAATAACACCGTTCATTTTTTAATAGCAACGTCACCGCGTTATCGCCGACGTTCACCAGTCACAAATAAATCACATAAACAAAACAATAATTAAATATTTCAAGGCAATTTTTTGCCATTTCCCCCCAACATCATCGGCACACTAATCCGAAGTAAAGCGACACAAGTTGGCGTTACGCATTGTTTCCCGTAAAATGCCGCCCTCAACGAAGCTCGTAAGCTGAAAGGTGATAACCCTTGGCATGAAACTGCAAATTTACTGCGGACACGCCATACTTGGAAACAGAGCAATACCTTAATGAAAGATAATTTTCCCGCTACGCCGGTCGTCGAATTGATCGATGTCCATAAAGGCTTTGATGGTAAATCCATCATCTCCCATTTTAATCTCACTATTAATAACGGTGAGTTTTTGACCATCCTTGGTCCCTCTGGCTGCGGTAAAACCACCGTACTGCGGTTAATTGCCGGTCTGGAAACCGTCGATAGCGGTCATGTTATGTTGGAAAAACAGGATATCACCCACCAACCCGCAGAACATCGGCATGTGAATACCGTTTTCCAAAGTTACGCCTTGTTTCCCCATCTTAGCGTGTTCGATAACGTGGCTTTCGGTTTGCGTATGCAGAAAACACCTGCCGCAGAAATCACGCCCCGCGTACTCGACGCTTTAAAAATGGTGCAATTGGAAAGTTTGGCACAGCGCCGTCCCCATCAACTTTCCGGCGGGCAGCAGCAGCGAGTCGCCATTGCCAGAGCGGTCGTGAATCAACCCAAAGTTCTTCTGCTGGATGAATCGCTTTCTGCTCTCGACTACAAACTGCGCAAACAGATGCAGAACGAACTAAAGGCGTTACAACGTACGCTAGGCATTACGTTTATTTTCGTTACTCACGATCAGGAAGAAGCGCTGACGATGTCAGACCGCATCGTGGTCATGCGCGATGGACATATCGAACAAGACGGCACACCGCGTGAAATTTATGAAGAACCCAAAAATCTGTTTGTCGCGAGTTTTATCGGTGAAATCAACATCCTCGACGCCATTGTTTTAGCGCGAATAGATGAGCAGCGAGTACGAGCTCAGGTTGAGGAGCACGAGTGCGTCATTACGGTCAACTTCCCCGTTCATGCCGGCCAACATCTTAATGTCTTGTTACGGCCCGAGGATCTACGGGTGGAAGAAATTAATGACGGCACTCAGGCCGAGGGCATGGTGGGATACGTACGCGAAAGAAACTATAAAGGCATGACGCTGGAATCTAATATTGAACTGGAAAACGGCAAAATGGTTATGGTCAGCGAATTCTTTAATGAAGACGATCCAGATTTCGATCATTCGCTGAATCAGAAGGTTGCCGTCACTTGGGTCGAAAGCTGGGAGGTCGTTCTACACGATGAAGAAGCCGCGTAAACGCTTTCAGAACACGATTATCAGTATTATTGTCATCTGGCTGGCTCTATTCGTTTTTGTGCCAAATCTGATGATTATCGGTACCAGTTTCCTGACGCGTGATGATACCGATCTGATCAGTCTGGTGTTGACACTGGATAACTACACTCGTCTGACCGATCCCATGTATGCCTCGGTATTGCTGCATTCACTGAATATGGCTGTTATCGCGACGCTTTGCTGCCTGATATTAGGCTACCCCTTCGCTTTTATTTTAGCTCGGCTACCTGAGCGGATACGCCCATTAATGATGTTTCTGCTGATTGTGCCTTTCTGGACAAACTCGCTGATTCGTATTTATGGACTAAAAATATTTCTGAGCACGCGCGGACATTTAAATGAATTCCTCCTATGGACAGGAATAATTGATACGCCGCTACGCATTATGTATACCTCAGAAGCGGTGGTACTTGGTTTGATCTACATCCTTCTGCCGTTTATGGTGCTGCCTCTCTATTCAAGTATTGAAAAACTGGATAACGCTTATCTTGAGGCAGCTCGCGATCTGGGTGCCAATAAATGGCAGGCTTTTATTCGAGTGGTGATCCCACTGACCATGCCAGGGATCATTGCTGGCTGTTTGCTGGTGTTATTACCCGCCATGGGCCTGTTTTTTGTCGCCGACCTAATGGGTGGAGCCAAAAATTTGCTTATTGGTAACGTGATTAAAAGCCAGTTCCTTAACATCCGCGATTGGCCGTTCGGCGCAGCAACCAGCATCTGCCTAACGTTAATCATGGGAATATTGCTGTTCATCTATTATCGAACCGCCCGGCTGCTGAACAAGAAAGAGGAACTGGCATGATTGGACGTTTGCTGCGCGGTGGATTTATGTCCATCATCTACGCCTATCTGTACATTCCTATTATCATCCTGATTGTGAATTCTTTTAATCAGGCACGATTCGGCATTAACTGGCAGGGGTTTACGCTGGACTGGTATCGTCGTTTGCTGAACAACGACAGTCTGTTACAGGCGGCTCAACATTCTCTGACCATGGCGGTTTTTTCCGCGACCTTTGCGACAATCATTGGCTCGCTGACTGCGGTTGCGCTCTACCGCTACCGTTTCCGGGGAAAGCCTTTTGTCAGCGGCATGTTATTCGTCGTCATGATGTCGCCTGATATTGTCATGGCGATCTCGCTGTTGGTATTGTTTATGCTGTTAGGCATCTCACTGGGATTTTGGTCATTACTCTTCTCCCATATTACATTTTGCCTGCCTTTCGTTGTCGTAACAGTCTATTCGCGTCTGAAAGGGTTCGACGTAAAAATGCTGGAAGCCGCACGCGATTTGGGCGCAAGCGAAGCGATTATTCTGCGCAAAATCATCCTACCGCTAGCCATGCCCGCCGTTGCAGCAGGCTGGTTACTCAGTTTCACCTTGTCGATGGATGATGTCGTCGTGTCATCATTTGTTACCGGCCCAACCTATGAAATTCTACCGCTGAAAATCTACTCGATGGTTAAGGTCGGTGTCTCGCCGGAGGTCAACGCATTGGCGACAATTTTGCTTATACTGTCATTACTTTTAGTACTTAGCAGCCAGTTAATTTTACGCGATCGCACCAGACAATAATGTTTTTACCTTTCGTTTCACCCTTTACCTTTGGGATAGTTAAGGAGATAAACAAGATGAAGAAATGGTCACATTTGCTGGCAGCCTGCGCACTGGCATTAGGGCTGAACAACGCCAGTGCCAACGATGGTAAAACGCTCTATTTTTATAACTGGACAGAGTATGTGCCACCGGGATTATTAGAACAGTTCACCAAAGAAACGGGTATCAAGGTGATCTATTCTACCTACGAGTCCAACGAGAGCATGTACGCCAAACTGAAAACCTATCAGGATAGCGCTTACGATTTAGTTGTGCCGTCGACTTATTTCATTTCCAAAATGAGTAAAGAAGGCATGCTGCAAAAAATTGATACCAGCAAGCTCAGCAATTTCCATAACCTTGATCCTAATCTATTACACAAATCTTTTGATCCTAATAACGAATATTCCGTTCCTTATATTTGGGGAGCCACGGCGATCGGTATTAATCGTGATGAAATCGATCCGGCCAGCGTCACCCGCTGGGCTGATTTGTGGGACGCAAAATATAAAAGCAGTCTGCTGCTGACGGATGACGCTCGAGAAGTTTTCCAGATTGCTCTGCGAAAACTTGGCTATTCCGCCAATACCACCGATCCCAAAGAGATCGAAACAGCCTATAAAGAATTACAAAAATTGATGCCGAACGTATTGGCGTTTAATTCTGACAACCCAGGCAACCCATTTATGGAGGGTGAAGTAAACCTGGGCATGGTATGGAATGGTTCAGCGTATGTCGCCCGCCAGGCTGGTACGCCACTGGACGTCATTTGGCCACAAGAAGGTGGTATATTCTGGATGGACAGTCTGGCGATCCCAGCCAACGCCAAAAATGTCGACGGCGCAATGAAGATGATTAACTTCTTGCTACGCCCTGACATTGCCGCACAGGTAGCAGAGACCATTGGTTACCCGACACCGAATCTTGCAGCGAAGAAACTACTGCCGGTTGACGTCTCCGGTGATAAAACGCTGTATCCTGATGATGAAACGATCGGTAAAGGTGAGTGGCAAAACGACGTTGGCAGCGCCGCTACATTGTACGAGACTTATTTTCAACAGCTAAAAGCTGGCCGTTAATTTTCGCCATAAGTATGATGGATATAGACATGGGGTCTGGCTATTCCAGCCCCCCAATTTTCTTCACGGCCCTGCCCACTCATAATATTGACCAATCCCTTTATCACAGGAACAGCATCCTCCACATTTACCACTGTTCTCCGCTCGGTGAAGTCGGACTTTCCCTTTCTGTACCCAGACGTCCATCATCCCTTCGATTACGCCTTGTTCGGTATGAAACGCCTGGCTGATATCTTGCAATGACGCCTTCTTTTGCTGACGCACGTAGTCACGCAACTCAAGTAAAGTCATATTTCCTCCGTACTGGCAGGTTCCCCTGCCAGTAAAGTATCACACACATGCTTATGCTGACTGTTTGTCACCGCCAACAACGGCAACCGGTGGCACTGAATCACGTTTACTGCGTAAGAACAGGACCGTCACCAACAATGCGCACAGTACACCGGCAATCGACAGTGTGGAATAAACCGGATGCTGTGCAAAACGTCCTACCTGATAGACAACAACCGCAGTACCGTAGCCTAACTCAATCGTCCAACCGACGCAGAACAGTGTCCATGCCGTGCCGACTTCTCGCAAAATCGCTGAAACTGCCGCGACACATGGCACATACAACAAAACCATTAACAGATAAGAAAATGCCCCCAGTCTACCGTCAAACATTTGACTGATGACCGTCAACGATGAAACCGAAAATTCATTTTCTTCTGCTATCGTTGCCGTATCGCTTAAATCTCCGACGTCAATTCCCAGCGGATCTAACAGTGCGTTACCTAACTCACTGAAGTTCTCAGGGATCGTGGCAAAAGCACCGATGATGCCATCCTGCAAACTAAAAGGTGTTTCGGGTTTGTCAGATGCCCCGCTTTGATTCTCGGCCATGGCGCCATAAAGTGAATCCAGCGTCCCGACCACCGCTTCTTTAGCAAAGATCCCCGTAAATACCCCCACAGCCGCAGGCCAATTCTCCTGCTTGATCCCCATGGGAGCAAAAGCCGGGACAATTTTTTGTCCGATGGCGGAAAGCACTGACTTATCGCTATCCTGATTATCAAAGGTTCCATCCATTCCCATTGAGTTCAGGAACCCCAGAATAGTGACAACAATAACAATCAGCTTACCGGCCCGTAAAATAAAGCCTTTTAAACGTTCCCAGGTTCGAATCAGCACGCTGTGCAGCCCCGGCAAATGATAAGGGGGTATCTCCATGACAAACGTTGACGCTTCACCTTGCAGTGCCGTGTTTTTCAACATAAATCCGGTGGCAACCGCCGCGATAATACCAAGCAGATACAGACCAAAAACCAGATTTTGCCCGCCGCTGGTAAACAGTGCTGTTGCAAACAGAACATAGACGGGCAGGCGTGCGCCACAAGACATAAACGGAGCCATCATGACAGTTACGATGCGATCGCTGTGCTTCTCCATCGTGCGCGTTGCCATCACCGCCGGAACGTTACAGCCAAACCCCACGATGAGTGGCACGAACGCTTTGCCCGGCAGACCAATGCTGCGCATAAAACGGTCCATCACGAATGCCGCTCTCGCCATGTAGCCAGAGTCTTCAAGGTAGGACAGGAACAGATACAAACAGCCAATCACCGGAATAAAAGTCGATACGGTCTGAATCCCCCCGCCGATACCGTCTGCAATGAGTGTTTTTAGCCATGCGGGCGCATTCATCGCAATCAACAGTTCACCCAGACCATCAACAAAAATCGTGCCAAAGAACTGATCGAAGAAATCAATGAACGCACTACCAATATTGATGGTGAATACAAACATCAGGTACATCACCAGCAAAAAGAGAGGGATCCCCAGAAAACGATGCAAAACAATGCGGTCAACTTTGTCCGTTAATGTTGCCGACATTTCACCACGGCGAGTCATCACCGCCGTAGCAATAGCAGAGACAAACTGATATCTGGCATCAGCTAAAAAGATATCCAGTTCATCCTCATAGTGCTCAACCAGTTCCGCGACACGCGCATCGGCCATTGCCAGCAATGGTGCAGAAAGCTGACCACGTACGGTCACATCGCCCTCCAGTAACTGCAACGCCAGCCAATACGGATTGGGGATATTGGCATCCTCTTCGGAGAATTTTTGGGCCATCGCCTGAGCTGCCTGCTGCAACGGCGCTTCATATGGAATCATCACATCGGGCGTAACCGGTTGTGCCACCATGCTCTGACAAACCTGACGCAGTTGATCGATCCCTTTCTTCTGGCTGGCTGTTATGGGGATGACCGGGCATTTTAATTGCTGCTGCAAAGCAGCAATATCAATCTCCAACTGGCGTGCAGCGGCGATGTCCATCATATTGACAGCGACGACCATCGGCACATTCATATCCAATAACTGTGCGGTCAGGTAAAGATTGCGTTCAAGATTGGAGGCATCAACGATATTCAGTACGACATCAGCTTCACCAGACAAGATGTAATCACGAGCAACGCGTTCATCTTCTGAACTTTCAGATGAAGGATTAAGGGAATAGACGCCGGGCAAATCCACCAGCGTGGTAGACTGATTTTGGTAACGATATTGGCCGACTTTCTTTTCAACTGTCACACCAGGCCAGTTGCCGACCGTCTGTTTGCCGCCGGTAAGCACATTGAACAGCGTGGTTTTACCGCAATTCGGGTTTCCCACCACACAAATAACCGGTTGCGTACTCATAGCGATTTCCTGTCTGTTCTATTCAACATTTTTCGAGGATCAGTATCTGTGCTTCACCCTTACGGACGCTGATTGCAGCGCCTCGCAGGCGTAACTCAATGGGGTCGCCCAGTGGGGCGACACGCGATACGGTGAATTCCACACCCGGAGTCACACCGAGCGCTAACAAACGCTTACGATAATCTGCTGCGCCTTTTTGAAAACCAATCACACGCCATTTACTCGCAACCGTAAAGTCTTCCAGAATCATCATTCACCTCCCCGTCATCGGGTTTGCTGTGGCGAAACCCAAACTTGTTTACCCATATCCCAATTAATTGCGATACGCCCATCGCCAGCGGCGAGCATCAGCGGTTGATTCGCCTCCCGCTGAATCACTCGGACATGGCCGCCAATACGGATACCTAACTCGGTTAAACGATGCTGGTTTTCACCACTGAGTCGAATACGCGCAACCACCGCGTTCACATTGAGGGGAATATCCAGTAATGTCTGGAGCTGTAGTGCCATAGCGGTTTCCTTTATTGCCGGATGTTTACCTATTAAACTCGCGATATTTAGCCTTCTTAATCGTGCATATCCGATAGAATTAAAGAAAACTAATAACGATAATCAATCATATTCCTGCCCCGTAATACCCTCTTGACACATATCAAGCAAAGTAAAAATAGCCCTGTCAGACGTAGGGCTACTTCAAATTGTCATAAATGGATCACATTAGAGATGGATTTGATGTTTATTTATCGGAAAGGACGTTAGAGGCTAAAACCGCGCATCGGCAATATAAAGCGACAGGAAAAAGAAACCCCGAACAGCGCCGGGGTTTTAGTGTGATTATCATCCTGGAATAATTTACTCTTTTTGCTCCTGCGCTAAATCTCGCGCAATATGGACAGTTTCATCCAGATAGGGATCCGGAGCCTGATAATCTTTTGGCAAATCTTCCAGAGACTTCAGCGGCTTTTTACCTTCTCTCACCAGACGATCGTTGATGCGTCCTAAACGTGTCGCCTCATCATCGTCATTTTCTTTTTCACGCTGAGCAAAGTTAAGCGATACCGTATTACGTTTATCTTTCAACGCATTATAACGAGCAATATCTTGAGCCACGTATTGGAACTCTGGATCTTGGGCAATTCGTTCCTGATGACGTTCATTGAGAGAACCGATGAGAGGTTTTAAATCACCGCTCTTTGTATAATTAGCGGCTTTAATGCTATCCCACGGCAACGCGTTATCTTCAAACTTCTCGCCCGTATCCACCGTTTCTGTCCCGGTTGGCATCATAATGTCTGGTGTAACACCTTTCATTTGAGTACTGCCGCCATTAATACGATAGAATTTTTGAATCGTATACTGGACAGAACCCAGCGCTGGCCAGTCAGGACGCAACATTTGATCGTAAATACGATTGACTGAACGATATTGTTGCACCGTTCCTTTACCGAATGTCGGTTCACCGACAATCAGCGCACGCCCATAATCCTGCATCGCAGCCGCAAAAATTTCCGATGCCGAGGCGCTAAACCGATCGACCAATACCACCAGCGGCCCTTTGTAATATACCGTACCGTCGGTGTCGCTATCTTCGCGGATTTTGCCGTTATTATCACGGATCTGTACAACCGGACCGCTCGGAATAAATAAACCTGACAGACCGACCGCTTCCGTCAACGCCCCGCCGCCGTTGCTACGCAGGTCAATAATAATGCTGCTGACATGCTGTTTTTCCAGTTTCTGTAATTGGACTTTGGCATCATCCGTCAGACCGACATAAAAACCAGGAATATCCAGCACGCCGACTTTCTCTTTACCGACGTTCTTAACCGACATTTTCACTGCGCGGTCTTCAAGGCGGATACGCTCACGCGTCAATGTGACCGTTCGGGTTTTCGTGCCTTTACCCGCAGGCAAAATTTCCAGACGAACCTTACTGCCTTTGGGGCCTTTAATGAGCGCGACGACATCGTCCAACCGCCAGCCAATGACATCCACCATCGGTTTACCCGTTTGCCCCACGCCGACAACGCGGTCGCCAACCGTCAGGCTTTTGCTTTTTGCCGCAGGACCACCAGGAACCATAGAGTTGATGACCGTGTAGTCATCGTCCATTTGCAATACAGCGCCAATACCCTCCAGCGACAGACTCATTTCGGTATTGAACTGTTCGGTGTTTCTTGGGGAGAGATAGCTCGTGTGTGGATCAATTTCACGCGCAAAGGCATTCATGATCAATTGAAAGACATCTTCACTGTTGCTTTGTGCCAAACGACGAACAGCGAATTGATAACGCTTAGTTAGCGTTTCTTTAATATCTTTATCATTTTTACCGGTCAGCTTCAGGCTTAGCCAATCATATTTCACCTTGGCATCCCATAGCCGGTTCAGCTCGCCCGCATTCTGCGGCCAGGGCGCTTTACTGCGATCGAGCTCGATCGTATCGCTGCCAGTAAAATCCATCGGTTTTTCCAGCAACGACAACGCATATTGATAACGTTCAAAACGTCGTTTTTGCGCCAGATTGTAAAGCGCGTAAGGCGTATCCAACTTACCGGATTTAATTTCTTCGCCAATCTGCGTTTTCTTATTGGAGAACTGCGCGACATCCGATGCCAACAGCACATTGTGGCTGTAGTCGAGCATATTAAGATAACGAGAAAAGATTTTTTCAGAGAACTGTTCGTCCAGCATAAACTGACGATAATGGGAACGCAGAAAACGTGATGCAACACGATCGCTGACGGTTGCATGCTGAGGTTCCTGTTGAAGCTGAGGAATTTGCTCAACGCGCGTAATATTCTCATTGGTATTTGCGAAAGCAGCGCCCGCCACCAGTAAACCAGCAATAGCGGTTATTCTGACTAAATTGTTCATGCCCAGGCTGGCCTCCGTATCAGAACTGCAAATGTTCTGCGCGTACAATCATTGCCAAACCGGAAGCCAACTGCACTCTGACCTCGCCTTTAGCAATCTCAAGCACCGTGGCATCCATGGCATCTTTCCCAGCTCTGACCTTGATTTCCTGACCAATTTGCAGTTTGGAAACATCCGTAACCGCAACACGCTGCGGCTTATCGATGATAGGTTTGGTCTGATTCGACTGAGTTTTTGCAGGCTGCTGGGTAGCGGATGTCGGCTGGCGAACCGAAGACTGGCGTGGTTTACGCGGTGCTGAACCAGCTCCATCGCGCTCACGGCGTGGCACATTCTTCGATAGAAGACGAGGTGTCCGTGCTGGTTCAGCGGATTCACCGGCTGCTTCGCGCCTTTTAGCCTGTTGCTCAGCACGTTGTGCCTGAACCCGGGCTTTTGCTTCTTCCAGTTGCTTACGCGCATGATCAACATGCTGCTGTTCTAACTCGCCGCATAGATTTCCATCCAAATCCACACGCTGAGCGCCCAATTTAACACCGTACAGATAACGCCAGCTTGAGGTATAAAGCCTCAAAGCAGAGCGTAATTGCGTTTTACTCACGTTATCTGTTTCCGGTACACGCTCAACAAGATCTTGAAAAATACCGATCTTTAATGGGCGGGTTTCACCTTCAGTGGTGAAACAAAGCGGGAATCGCTCTGCCAAAAAGGCAATGACTTCTTTACTACTGTTCAACTTAGGTTGATTTTCCATGAAATTTCCTGATTACAACGGGTTTGCCAACCGGCGCAGGCATGAACAGGCGCCATTATAATGACGCCATCAGCAATTGCTACGTTATCCTTGTCTCAACGTGAGAGAATTGATAAAAGTCAGCACATCACTCGCTTCAAGTTGTGCGCAAAGTACGCTAACCACGGCTTTAAGCCCTTCTTCGTCATCGGCATCAAACCGTTGATAAATGGTGCTATCAATATCTAATACACCAATCAATTGGCCCTTAACCATCAACGGCAGAACAATTTCGGCGTTACTTGCTGCATCGCAAGCAATATGACCCGGAAAAGCATGCACATCATCTACACGCTGGATACATTGTTCCGCAATCGCCCGACCACATACTCCTTTCCCTACCGGAATACGGACACAAGCAACCCGCCCCTGAAACGGCCCCAGAAACAAGGTGTCATTTTCCAATAGGTAAAAACCAGCCCAGTTAACGCCATCCAAACGTTCAAACAGTAACGCGCTGCTGTTTGACAATATCGTTATAAAACGATTCTCTTCCGCAATCAGCGATGACAAATCGCGGCACAAATCTTTATAAAACGCTTGTTTATTCATAATAATATAGGATTGTCTTTTCATTCCAGACAGATGATCGCACAATTATAATACAATGATACCTGCTACAGGATGCCACAAGATTTAGGTATTCGCGCGTAGAATCCGCCCTATTCCCCTGCAAACAACATGCATAATGTGCTATTCGTTTCGTCAATCATTCGCTTACTCAAGCATAAAGCAGCATTATTTGTCGTTTAGCCCAACTGACATTCTATCTCCGATATACCTTAAATAATTCAAGTTTCAGGAAGGCGGCAAGCGAAGGAATCCCGATGAGCTTACTTGAGTAAGTGATTCGGGTGACTGAACGCAGCCAACGCACATGCAACTTGAAGTATGACAGGTATAACACCATTCGGTTATGGACGACGACCTGATACACTAAACCGTGCCTGTTCAGTTAACAGCGGGAAATATGAAGATAAATCACATCATCGGCCCTGCCGCCATCCCGCCCTCCAGGCCGCCGTTGGTGGACGGTATTCTGGCACCATCACAAACCATGGCGCGCTATCATCGCTGCCCGGAATGTGATGCACTTTTCACACTTCCCGAGCTCAAGCGAAATCAGACGGCAAACTGCCCACGGTGTGATGCCAAAGTCAGTTCTGGCCGAGACTGGTCAATCTCTCGACTGGCCGCGATGGCGATCGCCATGTTGGTTCTCATGCCCTTTGCTTTTACTGAGCCGCTCATCCAGATTCGATTACTGGGTGTAGCTATCAATGCCAGCCTGTTTGAAGGTATCTGGCAAATTACCCGTCAGGGCAACCCCGTAACGGCAAGCATCGTGGCATTTTGTACCGTCGGCGTACCATTGACACTCGTGTTCTCACTGCTGTATCTGTTCTTCGCCCCACGCATCGGAATGAATTTGCGTCCCATATTATTGATGCTGGACAGGCTAAAAGAATGGATGATGCTGGATATCTATCTGGTTGGAATGGCCGTCGCCGCCATCAAAGTAAGAGAATTTGCAGATGTTCAGCTAGGCAATGGTCTGATTGCGTTTTTGGCGTTGATGATACTTAGCATACTGACCTTGATCCATTTAAATACGGACCAATTGTGGCAACGCTTTTATCCCCGAATGCGTCCGATTATTTCGCCAGAACGCTATCAAATTTGTATTTCTTGTCACTTTACGGGCTCCCCTGACAGCCGTGGTCGCTGTCCGCGTTGTCACGTACCGCTGCGTTTACGACGCCGACATAGCTTACAAAAATCCTGGGCTGCCTTGATTACCTCCGTTATTTTTCTTTTCCCAGCCAATCTGTTACCGATTTCCATCATCTATGCAAACGGCATTCGCACCGAAGACACCATTTTTTCCGGTATTCTTTCGCTGGCATCCGGCAATATACCGATCGCCTTAATTGTCTTTGTTGCCAGTATTCTGGTGCCGTTTACTAAAGTTATTGTGTTGTTCGGCCTTTTGCTCAGTATTCATTTCCGCGTAGAACAAGGTGTCATGGCTCGAATGCGGATGCTACGCGTGATTGCCTGGATCGGACGATGGTCCATGCTCGACTTATTTGTGATCGCGTTGACAATGTCACTCGTCAACCGTGATCAACTACTCGCTTTTACTATGGGACCTGCTGCTTTTTACTTTGGTGCGGCAGTGATACTAACTATTCTGGCCGTTGAATGGCTGGATAGCCGACTGATGTGGGATAACAATGCAAGACAACAAACCCGAGATATCAAACCAGGCGACAGTGAAAAATAAGCGCCGGCTTTCTCCTTTCTGGCTACTACCACTGATTGCGCTGATGATTGCCTGTTGGCTGATTTACACCAACCAAAAAGAACGGGGAGCCTCTGTCACCATCGATTTTGTTTCTGCGGATGGTATCGTCGCAGGACGAACTCCCGTACGCTATCAAGGCGTTGAAGTCGGCACCGTACAAAATATCAAACTCAGTGATGATCTCCGCACGATTCAGGTGGAAGCCAGTATTAAAAGCGATATGGCTGACGCCTTACGCACGGGGACACAATTCTGGCTGGTGACGCCTAAAGCCTCGCTTGCCGGTGTCTCTGGTTTAGACGCACTGGTTGGCGGTAACTACATTGGGATGATGCCTGGCCCTGGCGAGGCACAATCACATTTCTCCGCGCTGGACACTCAGCCTAAATATCGGGTGAATACCGGCGAATTATTAGTTCATCTACAGGCCGACGATCTCGGTTCGTTAAATAACGGATCTCTTGTCTACTACCGTAAAATTCCGGTGGGAAAAGTATACGACTACACCGTTTCGCCCAGTCACCATGGCGTAACGATCGATGTTCTGATTGAACGACGCTTTACCCACCTAGTGAAAAAGAATAGTCGCTTCTGGAACGTATCAGGGTTTAATGCCGATATCAGCCTAAACGGTGCCAAAGTTGAAATGGAAAATATGGCGGCGCTGGTCAATGGCGCCATTGCTTTTGACTCACCAGAAGACAGTGAAAACGCCAACGCCGAACAATCTTACCGCCTGTACCCTGATTTAGCCCAAAGTCAACGCGGCGTGGTAATCACCCTTGAATTACCTTCCGGTGATGGACTTTCGGCTGGTCGAACGCCACTAATGTATCAGGGGTTGGAAGTCGGAACATTAAGCAAGATTACGTTACTTCCTGATAGTCAACGCGTTAACGGCGAGTTAGTGATCGATCCCTCGGTGGTTTCCCTGATGCGTGAAGGAACGCGCATCGAATTAACCAAACCCAAATTATCGCTTAGCGATCTGAACCTTCCTCAATTACTCAGTGGACAAACGCTGACACTGATTCCCGGTGAAGGCGAAGCCCGACAGCATTTTGAAGTATTGGATAGCAGTCAGCAAATGCTGGCGCACCCCGGAGCACTTTCTATACAACTCAATGCGGCACAAAGCTATGGCATCGATAGCGGACAACCCGTGTTGTTACATGGCGTCCAGATTGGCCAAATCGTCAAACGCACGCTGGATGAACAGGGCGTGAATTTTATTTTGGTGATCGAGCCGCAATACCGTCATTTACTGCACAAAGATAGTAAGTTTGTCGTCAATAGCAGGATGAACGTCAAAGTCGGGCTGGATGGCATACAGATGCTGGGTGCCAGTGCTCAAGAATGGATCAGCGGTGGTATTCAGGTTCTGCCGGGTACTCAAGGTGACGTGTCGGCAAGCTATCCACTTTTTAGCGATCTTGAAAAAGCGCAAGAAGGCATCCGTGGTTCATCGCCCTCGCCCACATTGACATTAGTGACGGATAGTCTGCCCGACATTCAGGATGGTTCGATTGTGCTCTACCGTAAGTTCGAAGTGGGTGAAATTATGCGCGTTCGACCGAAAGCGGATTATTTCGAAGTTGATGTTTATGTTCGTCCGGAGCACCGGAAGCTACTCACTGACAACAGTGTTTTCTGGGCCGAAGGCGGTGCTCGCGTACAACTGAATACATCAGGCCTAACTGTGCAGGCTTCACCACTCAATCGGGCGCTAAAAGGCGCAATCAGCTTTGATAATGTCGAAGGCGCACCGGAAATTAAAGGCGGTAAACGTATCCTCTACAATAATGAAACCGCAGCCCGCGCGGTCGGTAGCCGCATCATCCTTAGAACGTATGATGCCAGCAAACTCTCACCGGGCATGCCAATTCGTTATTTGGGGATCGACATCGGCCAACTTGATTCCCTGAAACTCTCCGAGCAACGTAACGAAGTTTGGGTGCAAGCCGTTCTCTATCCAGAATATGTGCGTAACTTCGCCCGCTCGGGCACGCGTTTTTCTGTGGTTACCCCAGAAATTTCTGCCGCTGGCGTCAACCACCTGGAAACCCTTTTCCAGCCTTATATCAATGTTGAACCAGGCAACGGCAGCGTGACTCGAAGTTTTGAGCTGCAACAGGCCACGATCTCTGATTCTCGCTATCAGGATGGTCTAAATATCAGCGTAGATGCGCCGGAAGCGGGGGCATTACAGGTCGGCACACCAGTATTATTCAGAGGAATTGAGGTCGGCACGGTGACTGGACTATCTCTGGGTTCGCTCTCTGACCGTATTTCCGTTGCACTACGTATCAGTAAACGTTATCAGCATCTGGTGAGAGACAATTCCGTATTCTGGCTCGCATCCGGTTATAACCTGCAATTTGGCTTAACCGGTGGCGTGATAAAAAGTGGCACATTCCAGCAATTCATTCGTGGGGGAATTGCCTTCGCCACGCCTGCGACCACTCCGTTAGCACCGAAGTCTCAGGAAGGGAAGCATTTCCTGTTGCATAATGAAGAACCCAAAGAATGGCGGCAGTGGGGAACCGCGATCCCTGCAAATTAGTACGCCTATTGGGCGCATCGTCGTCCCATTCTTTTCCCATTCGGCGGATATTATTTTTATGATAAACTCCGCCGCTTAATCTTTATTGCTGTAATGGGACATCCCCGTGGCTAAACACACTTCGGCCAATTTACCCGTTGAATTTCTTGATGCCATACAGGCAATCATCCCAGCCCATCTTTCGATGGCGGACTTTATTGCTGCCTGCCAACGACCTTTGCGCCGTAGTATTCGTGTCAATACGCTAAAAATCAGCGTGAATGCATTTCTACAATTAATCGCCCCCTATCAGTGGCAATTGGAGCCGATCCCGTGGTGTCAGGAGGGATTTTGGTTACTCAATGACGATGATGAAAACGTGAAGTTGGGGAATACGCTGGAACATTTGAGCGGCCTTTTTTATATCCAGGAAGCCAGTTCTATGCTGCCAGTCAGCGCGCTATTTCATCATCATGAGATGCCGGTAACCGTTCTAGACGTTGCCGCCGCGCCCGGTTCCAAAACAACACAGATCGCGGCTTATCTGGATAATCAAGGTGGCATCGTCGCCAATGAATACTCCGCCAGTCGGGTTAAAGTATTGCATGCCAACATTAGCCGCTGTGGCGTGAGTAACACCGCCATTACCCATTTTGACGGACGCGTTTTCGGTGCCGCCTTGCCTGAGTTTTTCGATGCGATTTTGCTGGATGCCCCCTGTTCAGGCGAAGGTGTCGTGCGTAAGGATCCTGCGGCAATGAACCACTGGTCGCCAGAAAGCATTGTGGATATCGCTGCCACCCAGCGCGATCTCATCTTAAGCGCTTTTCACGCACTGAAACCCGGTGGTGTCATGATTTACTCAACCTGCACATTGAATACTCAGGAGAATCAGCAAGTCTGCCATTGGCTACAACAACAGTATCCTGATGCTTGCGAGTTCGAATCATTGGCCGACCTCTTTCCTGACGCGACGCAGGCTGCCACAGCGGAAGGGTTTTTGCACGTTTTCCCCCAGATTTACGACAGCGAAGGATTCTTTGTCGCACGCCTGCGAAAAATTGCCGCCATCCCCCCGCTTCCCGCCCCCGGTTACAAAGTAGGGAAATTTCCCTTCTCTCCGCTAAAAGCACAAGAAGCGTCTCTGATCGCTCAGATTGCTGAGAAACAAGGGCTGACATGGGATAGTACTCGCCATCAACTCTGGTCGCGCGACAATGAGATTTGGCTTTTCCCTATTGCGTTAACGCCTGCCTTTGGCAGTATCAAGTTTTCTCGTATTGGTCTTAAATTGGCCGAACGTTTTTCTAAAGGCTATCGGTGGCAACATGAAGCCGTGATTGCCCTGGCGAAAACAAATGTTAAGCCTGGTTACGCATTAACCACTCAACAGGCAATCGAATGGTTTCAGGGAAAAGAGATGTATCCTGAACATGTTCCCACCGAGGACGAGCTTTTGCTTACCTATCAGGACTACCCCGTGGGTGCGGCTAAACGTATCGGCAGTCGGATAAAAAACAATCTTCCTCGTGATCTGGTCCGCGATAGTGCGTGCTCGGTCAATCCACAACATGGTTAAACAACGGTTAACTTCTGGAGATGCACTCATTTGGTGATAAAAACGCCACATGAGTGCATCCTATCCCCTTGTCTACGCGTTTTCATCTACAATTGTCAGTAGTTCGTCAGGCAACGTTCAATATGCAGATAATATGCCTGCGACGTGGAAAATGACGGGGATAACATCAGAAAGTGGGGGCTTCATGTTTGCACTGGTGATATTTGTTTGTTACCTCGGGCATGGCTGCGATGAACTGGCAATCGGCGCATATAACACGGAGGCGCAATGCTTGCAGGCAATGGATGAGCAACGCTTGCGCCGTGCGGGATGCTATCCCATTGAAGAGTTTATCGACGGATTTTGGATGCCAGCGCAGGAATACACCGATTTTTAAGTGACGATGCGACGACATTATCGGCACACGCCGAAGCCTCTCATCCCCAGATGAAAATGGTTGGCGTGCGCGGCATTGTATTCTGGCCCCAACGCATTACCGAAAAAGTGGCAGCTCTCTTCAAACACGGTGCGCAAGTAATCGCCCCGAGAGTCAGTTTCCGCCCATTGATTGAGTACGCTAATCTGTCGTCCGTCAGCCAGACGAAAACCGACAATATCCAATGCATCTGCCGTAGCATGTTCGCTTAAACGCCCCTCAGGGCGATGGTAAATATTACGGCAAGCATAGCTGCCAATATGGTCAATCTGCACCAACGAGGTTCCCAGTGACAATGCCTGCGGAATAGCGGATTGTGTCACAAACATTGTCGTACTGAGCGCCAACGGGCAACTGGCCAAAAAGCTGCTGCTCAGCCTAACCGAACCAAAACTCTGCACTCGCACCGGGGACAACAAGGGACATTGCCCTTTAACCTCATCCAAAGGTAAAAAAGTCATTTGGTTGTTTTTCTGAGCTTGTGCCAATATTGCCAGACACGCTTCGGGATTATTCGCTATCTGCTTAAGTTTAAAGCGGGTAATAAAGGTTGGCGGATCATCAACCGACAGCGGTGAAAATGGATCATAACCAGGCGGGAGATGTCGTAAAATCCAGGGCGTCAGGATAATTAGACCTCCGACAATAATCAGGCTAACCAGCACACCTCGAACCACGCTACCTCCTCAACTCGTCCATGGTTTCAGTACCACCTCACATCACCGAGAACTCATCAGGCCGCATCCCTAAAGATACGCCCGCAGCAACGATTTTTTGCCACTCTTGGTCGGACAACTCGACCCCAACCTGTTCACGCAATGCTTTTGTTCTTCGCTCCGGCTCACCAGCAATCAATATTGGTTGTTCAGGATCGGGCGCTCGAGAAGAACGGACATAATTAAGCATGGCATCATATTCCTGTTGTAACCACGTCATCGATACCATGTTGGCCGGATCAATCACAATTGTCGTCATATTGTTTACAATCGCGCCGAGCCGTTTATTTTCTGGTTGAATCGTACCGCCACCGGATAACAACCCCGCTAACATTTCAGCTGCAATGACCAGCCCACCACCTTTATGCTTCGCGATAGGTTTCAGTGCGCCGTGTGTTTCACCTTCCCACATAACCCGGGGATCGTTGGTTGAGCGACCATTGCTATCCAGCATCACATCCTCATCAAATTTTTTCCCGGCAAGATAAGCAACGCGCGTTTTCCCCAACGCGACAATACTGGTAGCGAAATCAAGGACAAATGCCGCATTGCTCTCCCCTTTGGGAAACGCTATACAGATAGGATTCGTGCCGAAACGCGCCTCGCTACCACACCAGGGTGCAACGATGGGGTCGAGATCATTAACATTAACAAAATGGATCGACACCATTCCTGCATCTGCCGCCATTTCTCCATACGTTCCGATACGACCGAGGTGACACGTAGATGAGAGTGTCATTAGACAAACACCCGTAGTTTTAGCCCGTTCAATCGCGGCCTGCATAGCTTCTTTACCGGTGCGTTGCCCAAATCCGCGATCGCCGGTAAATTGCAGTACGGCCCCACCATCACGTAATAAACGAGCAGGCGTGTTTGGGCGCATAATATCATTACAAATAAATTCGACGTAATGTGGCAACATGCCAACGCCGTGACTATCATGCCCTTTCAGATTGGCAGCCACCAGATGTTCAGCGACACAGTTTGCCTCTTCCGTGTCACAACCCGCTTTTTGTAACAAAGCCTGAGCCACCACCACTAAGCGGCGAGCTGAAATCTGCATGATTTTTCCCCTTGATTATCTGTTTATTAATGCCTTTTCTTATCCTACTGCGTAACGCAATGGGATGGCACAATATAAAAAGCACTGCTTTACCCGGCAGCCAGATTTATTTAGTATAAAAAAATATTTTTTGAGACTGGCATCTTTTTATTTCGCTGCTACGTTTAGAAGTAACTAAATATTTCCCTGGTGTTGGTCGACTTCGACATCTCCAATTTTACGGAATTGGAGATTTTTTTTATGTCCGTTGGACTAAAAAAGAAGGCAGTTCTAACGGCGAGAAACCTGGCTACAATGCGCCGCATCGCTCTCAAAGACTTCGCAGATCTATCTATCCCCTCCTTTCTTATCCTTCTCCATCAGCTAAAAACTCAAAAACATGCATTTATAATGCATAAATCAATTTATGGCACCTGGTCGCATGGTAACGTGCTACGACCCTCTCACTACACACTAAAAATAGCGGGTAGAAAATAAACTTGTGAGCAATTTGAAAGCAATGGATAAAAAATCAAGAAAGCGCTGGCAACGTCGACCAGGAACCATCGGCGGAAAACGAGCCTGGAATGACTGGCGTAACGCCTTAACCTGGCGCAGAGCGACACAGATTCTGCTGCTGGCAATCAACGTCTATATTGGCGTGACCTTCTATTTCTGGGTACGTTATTTTGAAACTGGCGGTACCAGTCTTTATGTGCCAAGACCGGGAGGTATTGAAGGGTGGTTACCGATTGCAGGGTTAATGAACGTCAAATATACATGGGAAACCGGCCAATACCCGCCGATCCATCTCGCAGCAATGTTATTGCTCCTTGCATTCGTCTTCATCAGTCTGCTACTGAAAAAATCATTTTGCTCCTGGCTATGTCCTATCGGGACATTTTCCGAACTGATCGGTGCATTAGGTAAGAAATTATTCAATCGCCATTTCATCCCCCCTAAATGGATAGATATTCCGTTACGCGCGCTAAAATACCTGTTGTTAAGTTTTTTCCTTTATATCGTTATCTCTATGCCTGCTCAGGGTATTTATATGTTTCTGATGTCACCCTATGGCCTGATTTCCGATATCAAGATGCTCAATTTTTTCCGTAATATCGGCGTGATTACACTGGGCTGTGTATTTTTCTTTACCTTCGCCAGTTTGTTTATCCGCAATTTCTGGTGCCGTTATCTCTGTCCTTACGGCGCATTATTGGGAATAATTTCTCTATTTTCACCTTTCAAAATCCGCCGCAACGCCATAAATTGCATCGACTGTGGTAAATGTGCCCAATCTTGCCCATCCAATATTCCTGTAGATAAATTAATTCAGGTTAGAACCGTTGAATGCACCGCTTGCATGAGCTGCGTTGAATCTTGTCCAGTGGCATCTACACTCAACTTTGCCCTGATAAAACCTTCAGATTCACGGGCAGATAGTAGCATCACCATCAAACGGCGATGGCAAGACACCGCGTTATCCGGCGTCACGATGACACTACTGGTCCTCAGCATCCTTTTCGGTACTATTGGCTATGCGATGTACATCGACGGTTGGGATAGCCCGATCCCCGAACATATGTACTTCAGGCTTATTCCCGACGCCCAGATGATAGGACACCCATAAATTGGGCTCCGTACAACATTATCGATTATAAAAGTTAACAGACAAAAAGGCTCTGCCGTAGCAGAGCCTTGAATAATTCTTACGTAGAATATACGGTTAACGCACAATCATTCGATTGCGCTAAGCCAACCTTATTTATTTTGGCTCTAACTCTTTCCCGCCGTTTTTTATCAAGATATCAGCGATGTCTTTATGACGATTAGCGTTAGCTCTGACTAACGGACTATATCCGTCCCCGTCAGTAGCATTAACATTTGCGCCCTTCTCCAAAAGAAATACGACGATTTCTTTATTGCCAACCATGCTAGCCAAATGTAATGGGGTATACCCAAGACTATTTTTTGCGTTAATCAACGCAGGGTCTTTATTCATTAGTTGAATGGCTTCGTTATTCTCTTTCTTTGACCAAATGAGATCGCTCAACTCCGAACTATTCGCAAAAACGGAAGAGGAAAACAAAATAGCAGCAACAAATGATAAAACTAACTTCATATATACTCCAGGTGACGTTATTCATCCATAAATAGAACACAAATGGTACCAATGTTATGCGGGTAACAGTTACCTGTTAATTTAAACAGCGATATGGCGAAAATTTGCGCTGACAACATAACTCCTGAAGCATCTGGATTATACGATTTGCCAGAGCATGTATTACATCAGGGGGGAATTGTGATGTTTAGCGATTGATCAGATCGCACAATCCGAGCTGTGTTCTGCTACATCAGCATTCCAGCGTAAGCCCTGCACGCACCGACCAGTGACGAATCAGCCACCCACGACGCCTTACCAATGATTACTGTACTCCTGGTCATAGCCTATGATCCGCAATTTAATAACAGCATTTGGTATATAGTTAATGGACATTCATTGTGTGGCGTTTATGTACGGAGAAATCATGAAAGGTATTATTATTGCATTGCTAGCGATGTCCTCCCCTTTCCCTGTTCTGGCCTTGGACTGCAAAAATGCTAAGACTCAGTTAGACATGAATCAATGCGCGAATGAGGAATATAAAAAAGTAGATGGTGAGCTTAATACGCTTTATCAAGATATCTTAAAACGCACAAGTAATGAACAAATCAAATTACTAAAGGCTGCGCAGAATAAATGGATTGAATACCGTGATGCCGATTGTAAATTTCAAACATCTCAATCTGTCGGTGGTTCTATACACCCCATGGTTTATTCACACTGCTTAGCCGAAAAAACGGAAAATCGAATAAATGAATTTAAAAAGGCACTTAGTTGCGAAGAAGGTGATATAAATTGTCCGCTTTGAAGCATGGAAATCCGTGATTCATTCATACTTTAAGACACGAGGGACGCTCTTTTCAGCCCGAATAACAAGGCCAGGTAAGCGGCGTCCGCCACCATTAATAGAATCCGGCAAATAGCTTCAGACCGAAAATAAGGCTACCGAGAACGCCGATTGCCGCCCATTGTATGGGAGAAACTGTATCGAGTAATTGGAGCATCCAATATCCAGAACTGGCACCGGACGCCCCGTATGAAATACCAGCGGTAACGTTGTCCATACAGATCATAACCTCACCTCCGAGGTACAGGGCACCATGTGTGATTAAAAAGGGGTTAGAGACTCAGACCAATGTGACGCGGGGGAAGGAATACAGTTACTTGTAAAAGACCGAATATCGATTTTCGGGGTTTTTCGGGATCTAAAAAATAAAACACTTTAAAATCAACAAGTTAAAAAAAAAGACCGAATACGATTCCTGTATCCGGTCTAGGGAAAGGCTCTTGGGAGAGAGCCGTGCGCTAAAAGTTGGCATTTATACAAGCTCGACTAGCCTTGTCACTTAAGCGTAGTTAACTCCCTCGTATTTACCAGTATTGCCCCTGTGTGATTATCACAATTTGAACACATTTCACACTTTGCGATAACCATTGAATATCGTGCGGTTAACAAAATAAAGCGAATCGGCAACGTTGCTTTCTGATTTTATTGGCAAAGTTGTTCGGCCCGTTCGATAAAAGGTTGCAGACTTTTCTTTTGTCCTGGATTTTTAGCGTCATCAAGCCAGATATCATCAATAGGTTTAGCGTTCACCATCCCTGCCTTCATCTGCTCCACAGCGATGTCATTAAGCGGATACTGCATCAGTGTTCCGGTATGCAACGCATATAACGCCTTATCTGGACGGCATATCAATTGAACCTCTTCACGCGTAAAGGCCCACCGTTCTCCATATTCCAGACGACTGATATTCGCCAGTTTCGCGGCAGAAAATGCATCAACAGACAGAAAGGCAAGGACAACGGAGAGCAGTATTTTCTTCATCGAATGTTCCTGAATATCACAATCTAAACGTTCATATCACATCAGCGTGACAAATTATCCGGCTCAGATAAAAACAAATCCCAGACCTTATAAAACATAAGGTTGCATGTAGATGCTGTAGGCGATCATAACGACAGTACCCGATGAAGTCGAGTAGCAAGCAAGATATCCTGACGCCATGACATAAAAATGTGTCACATCTCGACAATGTTGGCTCAATCGACAAGGAATCAAGGAAGAGAGCGTGCTGAGGAAAGGAACAATATAGGGTGAGCCATCCCCGCTCACCCTATATTGACTAACACAAGGTTATCACATTAGTTTGCCGATACACTGACAGACATTTTTTTCAGATCTTGATCGATAAAGAAGAGGCCACTTTCGTTTGTGTTAACCAGAGAGAGTTTATCAAGAATAGATTTGAACAGTTTCTCTTCTTCATGCTGCTCTGCGACATACCACTGCAAGAAATTAAAGGTAGAGTAATCTTGTTGCGTCATTGCGGCATGTGCCAATTCATTAATTTTTGACGTAATAAGCTGTTCGTGTTCATAAGTCAGCTTGAATACCTCAGAAAGCGAGGTGAACGTAACCGGCGGTGCAGCAATCGCACCTAAAATAGGCATACTGCCCGTATCATCCAGATAATCAAACAGGCGCTGCATATGTTGCATTTCTTCCTGAGAATGCGCTTTTAAAAACGCAGAGGCACCTTCGAAACCTTTATCTCCACACCAGGCACTCATTTGCAAATATAAATTCGCAGAATAAAACTCAAGATTAAGCTGCTCATTGAGTTTTTGAATCATTTCTTTCTTTAACATACGTATTCCTTATTTTCCTGGCAGATAAATGAGTTGACCGATATTATGCCTCGAATAGATAAAATAAAAAACACTTTATTAACCAAATTAAAACCTTTTAATTGTTCTTTATTAATCAATTAGTTAATTTTTACTGATATTAATTTTCATTTGCAACAAAGAGGTTATTTATTATTGATAATCATTTTTATTATCAATATACCCAAATAATTCAAGTTTCAGGAAAAAATCAGCAAGGTGTTTTTGCACAACGCTATACGTTGACCTTTTAGCAAATAGGCTTATACCCGTCATACTTCAAGTTGCATGTGCGTTGGCTGCGTTCAGTCACCCGAATCACTTACTCAAGTAAGCTCATCGGGACTCCTTCACTTGCCGCCTTCCTGAAACTTGAATTATTTTGGGTATACATCGTATAACTTGCGATTTTCGTGACACTGCTTTACCGTGGCGCCAACAGCTTGGCACGATAAAACCGGAGAAAACACGATGGGACACAACCTGGCAGAATTGTCTAAAGAAGAGATGGATAAGGTCAATGTCGATCTCGCGGCGTCAGGCGTCGCTTTTAAGGAGCGTTATAATATGCCGGTCATTTCTGAGGCCATTGAAAAAGAGCAACCCGAACATTTACGCAGCTATTTTCGTGAACGTGTCGCATTCTATCGTCAACTTTCACTTCAATTCTCCCGACTGCCCTATGAGCCCAAGACCAAATAGCCCCTTACCTTCGAACCTCGCGATAAAAAACCGATTTTCCACTTGCATATTGAGTGAAACAGGCGGTTAATGAGTAGGCAAACCAACCTTTTACCAAGCGAGGTAAGATATGAGTAAAGGAATGGACAGCAAGAAGAACAGCAAGAAAAAACCTTTGAAATCCGCAGCAGAAAAACGCGCGGAAAAAAGGGCGAAGAAGGCTCAACCACAGGCCGACATCAACTAAAACCACTCTGCTGATCGGTAAACCCGCCACTCTGCGGGTTTACTTTTGGTATCAAATTCTACGTCAGTCAGGCATATCCAGTATCATCAGCAAAAACGCATACTCCAGCGCGATGTCTTCATAGTGCTTAAAACGCCCTGATTTTCCGCCATGTCCGGCATCCATATCGGTATACATCAGCAACAATCGATCATCTGTCTTCATATCGCGTAGTTTCGCTACCCATTTGGCCGGCTCCCAATACTGTACTTGAGAATCGTGTAATCCCGTCGTGACCAGCATATGAGGATAGTTTTGCGCCACAACACCATCATATGGGCTATATTGCCGAATATAATCATAATAGCGGCGTTCGTTAGGATCGCCCCACTCTTCATATTCACCCGTGGTTAATGGAATCGACTCATCCAGCATAGTTGTCAATACGTCAACAAAGGGAACCTGAGCAATGACACCTTTAAATAAATCAGGTGCAAGATTAACGACCGCGCCCATCAATAATCCGCCGGCACTTCCCCCCATAGCGAACATTTTTTGACGATCGCCATAGCCTCGCTCTGCTAACGCTTGAGAAACATCGATAAAATCGGTGAACGAATTCATTTTATTCAGCAGTCGACCATCGTCATACCACTGTTGCCCTAACTCCCCGCCGCCGCGAATATGAGTGAGTGCAAAAACAAAACCGCGATCTAACAAACTTAAACGGCTCACGCTAAAGTCAGGATCCATACTGCTGCCGTATGCACCATAGCCATATACGACGATCGGATTTTGTCCCGGTTTGAAATGTGCTCGGTGATAAACCAGCGATACCGGGATTTCCACACCGTCTCGAACCGTAATCCACAGGCGTTCACTATGGTAGTCACTTGACGTCAGGTTTTTCACTTCAGCCTGCTTCAATAACTGCTGCTGTCCCGTATCCATATTCAATTCATACAGCGAACTCGGCGTCGTCATTGACGCATAACCATAACGCAGCAATGCGGTTTCCGGCGTTGGATTGTAGGATAACCATGTGACATAGCTGGCATCATTAAACGTTATCGCTTTCTCTTCCCCTGTTTGCCAGTGAATCTGGCGTAACTTGGTCAACCCGCGTTCACGTTCCTCCACCACCAGCCAATCGCGAAAGAGTTCAAAGCCCTCCAGAACACGATGATCATGCGGAGCAATAAGCGTTTCCCATTCACGCTCATCCGCACGCAGCGCGCGATACAAGCCAAAGTTTTTACCGTCACGATTAGAACGCAGATAAAAAGCGTCTTGGTAGTGATCGAGGCCATACTCATGAGCTTTACGACGCGGGATCGTAACCTGGGGTTTTGCCAACGGATCCTGCGCATCAATCAACAGTACCTCCGTTGTTGTCGTACTGCTTAAATAAATTGTGATGTAACGCTCAGAGGTTGTCTTACCCAAACTGACGTAATAAGTGTCGTCCTCTTCCTCATAAATTAATTCATCGTCCGTTGGGTGACTACCTAAACGATGTCGATAAACCTGATAGGGCAATAAGGTCTGTGGGTGTTTGCGTACGTAATAGAGCGAGTTCGAGTCGCCAGACCACTCAGCGCCAGCCGAAACATTTTCAATCACATCAGGCAACCATTCCCCGGTGCTCAAATGACGGAAACGAATATCGTATTGGCGACGGGAGAGAAAATCCTCCGATAGCACCAAAATCTGATTATCGGGGCTGACTTCCAGCACGCCGATGCTATAAAAATCATGGCCTTCGGCACGTAGATTGCCATCCAGCAGTGTTTCCCATTCGTGCGTTACCTGTTCCGGTTGGCGTAAATAGAGAGGGTACTCTTTGCCTGGCGCATAACGGCTTTGATAGCGATAGCCATTGTGAACATAAGGCACTGACATATCTTCAGACGGTATCCGCTCAACCATTTCATCGTACAGTGCCCGTTGACGGTCGCGATAGGGTGCCATCACCGAATGGCAATAATGATTTTCCTGCTTGAGATAATCCAATACCTGAGGGTCGTCTCGTAGCCAATAATAATTATCGATACGTGTATCGCCATGAGTCGTCAACGTATGGGGTCTTTTTTCTGCCAGTGGTGCTCTCATTACGTCTGAATCCTATTTGAGAAAGATAAAACCCTGAATTTTTACGCAGAGTGGCACGATTCCTCAATGATGCCAAGCGAACCCTCCTCTCCTTCACAACGGCGGGTAAACGCACTCCCCTTTTATCGCGCCTGATGCGCACGCAAACGTTTTCGTTTATACTGCGCCCGTTTTTTACAAGCCGAACAGGTAGACATTATGTTAACAATTGGAACTGCCCTGCGTACCGATGCTACACGTGTGATGTTGCTCGGTTCTGGTGAGTTAGGCAAGGAAGTGGCGATTGAATGCCAACGTCTGGGTATCGAAGTTATCGCGGTCGATCGTTATGCCGATGCACCAGCAATGCAGATAGCCCATCGCAGCCATGTGATTAACATGCTGGACGGTGAGGCATTAAAAACGTTGGTTGAAACGGAGCGACCCGATTACATCGTGCCAGAGATCGAAGCGATTGCCACCGATATGCTGGTGATGTTGGAGCAACGGGGTCATCATGTGGTTCCATGTGCTGAAGCCACTCGCCTGACGATGAATCGTGAAGGTATCCGCCGTTTGGCAGCAGAAAAACTTGGCGTACCGACATCCAGCTATCGTTTTGCAGATAGCGAGGAAAATTTTCAACACGCGGTGACCGAGATTGGTTACCCCTGCATTGTGAAACCTGTGATGAGCTCTTCCGGTAAAGGGCAAAGCCTGATCCGTGAGCCGCAACAGTTGGAAAAAGCCTGGCAATATGCACAACAAGGCGGACGGGCCGGTGGCGGACGCGTTATCGTGGAAGGGTTGGTCAAATTCGATTTCGAGATCACGTTACTGACCGTTCACGCCGCAGACGGTATCCATTTCTGTGCGCCAATTGGCCATCGTCAGGAAGATGGCGATTACCGCGAATCCTGGCAACCCCAGCAGATGAGCGCTCTGGCACAGGAACGTGCGCAAGCTATTGCCAGCCAGGTCGTCAAAGCGCTTGGTGGATATGGTCTATTCGGCGTTGAGCTGTTTGTTTGTGGTGATGAAGTCATTTTCAGTGAAGTCTCTCCTCGCCCTCATGACACGGGAATGGTGACGATGATTTCACAAGATCTCTCTGAATTCGCCTTGCATGTACGCGCATTTCTTGGGCTACCGATCGGTGCCATCTGTCAATACGGTGCCGCGGCCTCTGCCGTGATCCTGCCGGAACTGGATAGCCAGAATGTTCGCTATCAAGGGCTGGAACACGCGTTGTTGCCTCGCACCCAAATTCGCCTGTTTGGCAAACCAGACATCAACGGAAAGCGCCGAATGGGCGTTGCTCTCGCCAGCGCGGACACAACAGATGATGCGGTAACATTAGCAAAAAAAGTCGCAGCAGCCGTTACTGTTCTTGGCTGACCGGTCGGCCATAAAAAAGCCACCTAAAATGAAGTGAGCTTCACGTCAAACAGGTGGCTTTTACAAACTGTCAAAAAGAATTAATTACGCTTTTGCGCCTTCAACCGCTTCACGAGCCAGTTCGGTAATACGTGCGTAGTCGCCGCTTTCCAAAGCATCATTCGGAACCAACCATGAACCACCCACACACAGTACGCTTTTCAGCGCCAAGTAATCGCGATAGTTCTTCGGCGTAATTCCGCCAGTCGGGCAAAAACGGATATGTGCGAATGGACCGCCAATAGCCTGCAATGCTTTCACCCCACCGTTGGCTTCTGCTGGGAAGAATTTGAACTCACGCAAACCGTAATCCATACCCAGCATCAATTCAGATACGGTACTAATACCAGGGATCAACGGGATTGAACCTTCAGTTGCCGCTTTCAGCAATGGCTCAGTCAGCCCTGGGCTAATAGCAAATTGAGCACCGGCTTCAACGACAGCGGCCAGTTGTTGAGGGTTAGTCACCGTCCCGGCACCGACAATCGCTTCAGGGACTTCTTTTGCAATCAATCGAATCGCTTCTATGGCGCAGTCAGTCCGCAGTGTCAATTCCAGAACGCGAACGCCGCCCGCTACCAACGCTTTTGCCATCGGTACGGCATGCTCCAGCTTGTTTACCACAATAACAGGAACAACAGGTCCCGCTGTCAAAATCTGTTCCGCGCTCGTTTTCCAGTTTTTCATCAAAAATTATCTCCAGTCATGCCCACAGGCACCATTAATGATATAGCGCGCCCCTGCCACAGGGATCTGCAATATCGCAGACGTCCGACCGCACCATTAGCCATAGATTAAAAATAACGTTCCCGATCAAAAACACCGGAGACGGCGGTGGGATATCGCCGACTCCTGTTTATACCGTTTATTCAAACTCATTCCAGGAACGGCCGTCGCGGGTAATCATCGCAACAGACGCAACAGGCCCCCAGCTGCCCGCCTGATAAGGCTTCGGCGCATCGTTATCCATTGACCAGGCATCCATAATTGAATCCACCCATTTCCAGGCTTCTTCTACTTCATCACGACGAACGAATAACGCCTGAATGCCGCGCATGGTTTCCAACAACAACCGTTCATAGGCATCGGCAAGATGCTGCTGATTGAATGTTTCAGAAAAGCTCAGATCAAGCTTCACTGTCTGTAAGCGATGTTTATGCTCCAGCCCTGGGATCTTATTCAGTATCTGGATCTCAACCCCTTCATCCGGTTGCAGACGAATAATCAGCTTGTTCTGTGGCAATTGCTGGTAGGAATCATGGAATAAGTTCAGTGCTGGATTTTTGAAATACACAACGACTTCAGAACACTTCGTCGGTAAGCGTTTTCCGGTGCGCAAATAAAACGGTACGCCAGACCAACGCCAGTCATCAATATCAACACGAATAGAAACAAAGGTTTCAGTGCTACTGGTTTTATTCGCACCTTCCTCTTCCAGATAGCCCGGCACTTTATGTCCCTGGACGAAACCAGCGGTATATTGCCCACGAACCGTCGTTTCATGCACATTAGAACGGTCAATCCGGCGCAGCGATCGCAACACCTTCACTTTCTCATCACGAATGCGATCAGTGCTCAAATCAGATGGCGGGGACATCGCAATCATGGTCAGAATCTGCAACAGGTGGTTCTGAATCATGTCACGCATTTGTCCAGCCTGATCAAAATACCCCCAGCGCCCTTCGATACCGACTTCTTCAGCAACGGTGATCTGTACATGATCAATCGTGCGGTTATCCCAATTTGCAGAAAACAGCGAGTTGGCAAAACGCAGCGCCAGCAGATTCAATACCGTTTCTTTGCCCAGATAATGGTCAATACGATAAACCTGGCACTCATCAAAAAACTCGGCGACTTGATTATTAATCACGCGGGAAGAAGCCAGGTCTTTCCCCAAGGGTTTTTCCATCACTACACGGGCCGGTTCTTTATTCAGCCCCGCTGCCCCTAACCCACGACAAATTGCGCCAAAGGTACTGGGTGGCATAGCAAAATAGTTGATCGTAGTACGGTTCTTCTGGTCGAGCATTTTGCCCAGTTTGTTAAAGTTCTTGGTATCTTCAACATCCAGATTGCAAAAATCCAACCGACTACTCAATGTTTCCCACAACGCTTCGTCAATGGGTTCTTTCATAAACGTTTTCAGCGCTTCGTGTACCACGCTGGTATACGCTTTTTTATCCCATTCAGCCCGACCGACACCAATAATCCGGGTTTCCGGATGGATATGGCCCGCTTTTTCCAACTGATACAGGGAAGGCAGCAATTTGCGGCGTGCCAAATCGCCTTTGGCGCCGAAAATAACCAGGTCGCATGCCTGGGCTGTTGAAGTTACCGCCATGTTCATCTCCTCGTTGCAGGATGCTGTAATTTTATTACAGCTTTAATGTACTCTTTTTGACTATAGCCAGTAAACCGTAACAAAAATTCAAAATCCAATGCAGACTAACCCAAATATCATGAAAAATGGCGTTGTTATCTTGGCTAAGATGTTTACTGCATATGCCTAAAAGAGAAAATTTTTGTCGTTTCTGACAGTAGATTACTTTTCTGAAAGTTAGACACAAGTCATGTTCTGGCAAAAAAAGCGCTCAACTTCACGTTTTTCCCTCTGCCAACCACGACAGGGTCGTAGTATATTTCCACAAAATCCGCATAGGTTGTTCCTTTGGTTGAAATCGGAAAAAACGTATATGGTCTTTGTTATATGAGTATGCTGGAAAAAATTCAGAGTCATTTGGAACTCTTGAGCAAGTCTGAAAGGAAAGTTGCTGAAGTTATTCTGAGCGCCCCACAAACAGCGATCCATTCCAGTATTGCTACGCTGGCCAAGATGGCCGACGTGAGTGAACCCACCGTCAACCGCTTTTGCCGCCGACTGGAAACCAAAGGTTTTCCCGATTTCAAACTTCATTTAGCTCAAAGCCTGGCGAACGGCACACCTTATGTGAACCGTAACGTTGAAGAAGATGATAGTGTTGATTCTTACACGAGCAAAATCTTTGAATCGACGATGGCCGGGTTGGAGCACGTGAAATCTTGCCTGGATATTGCCGCCGTTAACCGGGCGGTCGATTTGCTCACCCAGGCGAAAAAAATTTCTTTCTTTGGCTTCGGGGCCTCCGCCGCTGTCGCACATGATGCGATGAACAAGTTTTTTCGCTTCAATATCCCTGTTGTTTATTTTGACGATATCGTCATGCAAAGGATGAGTTGCATGAACTCTACCGACGGCGACGTGGTTGTGTTGATTTCTCACACGGGCCGAACAAAAAGCCTGGTAGAAATGGCACAGTTAGCTAGGGAGAATGACGCGACAGTTATCGCCATTACATCAGATGGAACACCGCTATCGCGAGAGGCCTCATTGACGCTACGGGTTGATGTGCCGGAAGACACCGATGTTTACATGCCGATGGTTTCTCGAATTGCCCAGCTAACGCTCATTGACGTGCTGGCAACTGGCTTCACACTTCGTCGTGGTGCCAAATTCCGGGATAATCTGAAACGGGTGAAGGAAGCTTTGCGTGAATCACGTTTTGATAAAGAAGATCGCTTTACCAATCCGTTCAAGTAATTTTAGTGCTTGCATGTTTGTTCTTATGATGATCGATCCATCGTAATAAAGAGACAATAACAATAAATCAGACTCAACACGGAATTCGGGTGACTTAAATGAAAGATGAAATAATTTCGTTGTAAAGTTACACTTTGCACTGCTACCCGACATTAATCACAACACTACTGCTTCACAAGTCAACGGAGTTATACATGTCCAGACGGCTCAGAAGAACCAAAATTGTCACCACCTTGGGGCCAGCTACTGACCGCGATAATAACCTTGAAAAGATTATTAACGCAGGCGCTAACGTAGTACGCATGAACTTTTCTCACGGCACAGCAGAAGACCACCTACTACGGGCTAACAAAGTTCGTGAAATTGCGGCCAGATTAGGCCGCCATGTTGCCATTCTTGGCGATTTACAGGGGCCGAAGATTCGCGTTTCCACCTTCAAAGAAGGTAAAATTTTTCTCAATGTTGGCGATAAGTTCCTGTTAGACGCCAATATGGCCAAAGGTGAAGGCGATAAAGAAAAGGTTGGCATTGACTATAAAGGACTGCCGGCCGATGTGGTTCCCGGCGATATCCTGTTGCTGGATGATGGCCGAGTACAGCTAAAAGTCCTTCAGGTTGAAGGCATGAAAGTCTATACCGAAGTCACCGTGGGTGGTCCTTTGTCAAATAACAAAGGGATTAATAAACTTGGCGGAGGCCTTTCTGCCGAAGCACTGACAGAAAAAGACAAAGCCGACATCATCACGGCAGCAAAAATCGGCGTTGATTATCTGGCCGTCTCTTTCCCTCGTACAGGCGAAGATTTGAACTATGCTCGCCGCCTGGCTCGCGACGCTGGTTGCCATGCCAAAATTGTATCCAAAGTGGAACGTGCGGAAGCCGTGTGCTCTGACGAAGCGATGGATGACATCATTCTGGCTTCCGATGTCGTGATGGTCGCACGTGGCGACTTAGGGGTTGAAATTGGCGATCCTGAGCTGGTAGGTATCCAGAAGAAATTGATTCGCCGTGCCCGGCAGCTAAACCGTGCGGTCATTACCGCCACGCAAATGATGGAGTCCATGATCACCAATCCGATGCCTACGCGCGCCGAGGTGATGGACGTAGCCAATGCCGTGCTTGACGGCACCGATGCCGTCATGCTGTCGGCGGAAACAGCGGCAGGACAATATCCGGCAGAAACCGTATCAGCCATGGCCAAAGTGTGTCTTGGTGCGGAAAAAATCCCGAGTATCAATGTTTCCAAACATCGCCTTGATGTGCAGTTTGACAACACGGAAGAGTCCATTGCGATGTCTTCCATGTATGCCGCTAACCACCTGAAAGGGGTTACCGCGCTGATCGCTATGACCGAATCTGGGCGTACTGCGCTAATGATGTCGCGTATCAGCTCCGGTTTACCTATTTTCGCGATGTCACGCCATGAACATACGTTGAATTTGGCTGCCCTGTATCGCGGTGTTACTCCGGTACATTTCGATAGCTACACCGACGGTGTGGCGGCAGCAAATGATGCGGTGATTCTTCTGCGAGATAAAGGGTTCCTGGTCTCTGGCGATCTGGTGATCGTGACACAAGGCGACGTGATGGGAACCGTTGGCACCACCAACACGATTCGTATTCTGCGAGTAGAATAACGGCGTCACCCGTTCGTTCAAAAGACGTATTGACGTTAATAAAAAAACCGGGCGATTTAAGTATCGGCCGGTTTTTTTATGGTAAATCGTGCAAATAAGCTACCTGCACCACCTATCGTACGACGTTAATCCCGGTACAAATCATCGCGGCGATATGGCTCTATCTCACCCGGTTTACGAGTTTTCAGCAGTTTCAATATCCACGTATACTGTTCTGGATTCGGCCTTACCAGAATCTCTACTTCTTCATTCATACGACGGGCTATCTGCTCATCATTAGCGTCTACCAAATCATCCATAGGTGGACGGATATAAACATCAAGGCAGCACTCCTCAGCGTTATAGACCGGGAACAGCGGAACAATATCAGCCCGACAAACCTTCATCAGACGCCCTACGGCAGGCAATGTTGCTTTATAAGTGGCAAAAAAATCAACAAATTCGCTATGTTCCGGGCCATGATCCTGATCGGGCAAGTAATATCCCCAACATCCACTACGCACAGAGCTAATAAACGGTTTGATACCATCGTTACGCGCATGAATTCGTCCACCAAAGCGACGACGCAGCCGGTTCCACCAGTAGTCGATTAGGGCATTCTTCTGATTATGAAACATTGCCGCCATGCGCTGTCCACGAGAGGTTAATAGCATCGCGGGAATATCAACACCCCAACCATGGGGGACAAGAAAGATCACATTGCGCTGCTGCTCTTTCAATCTGTTCAGAATATCTTCACCATGCCAGCGAACATATTTTTCGATATTTTTAGGATCCCGTATCCCCACTTCTACCATCATGATCATCGACTGCGGTGCTGTCGCAAACATATTATCAATGACGGTTTCACGCTGTTCTTCGGTCAGTTCAGGCATGCAGTACAGCAGATTAATTTTGGCCCGACGGCGAGCACCTTTTGACAACCGCCCCACAAACCGTCCCAGCCCACCCAAGATCGGGTTTCTTAAACGAGCAGGCACATAGGCCGCAGCGGCCATCGCACCAACACCAAACCAAACGCCCCAATAACGCGGGTGATAAAAAGCTCGTTGGAACTGAGGAACAAACTCAGCGCTCGTTTTTTTCTCGTTTTCCATGCATAAACTCTTCAAATAAATCACAAGGTAGTAATGATTGCCATCGGCAGCCTTACAATTTTCACCGCCATAAAAACACAGGAACCTATAAATGAAAACGCCGGCAGCAAGCTGCCGGCAAAAAATACATCACATAAAACTAATCAAACGCAAGCTGTGGAACAACATCTTTTACCTGTGCCAGGTAATCACGACGTTCTTTCCCCGTCAGCCCTTCGGAGCGCGGTAATTTCGCCGTCAATGGATTAACTGCTTGCTGGTTGATCCAGAACTCATAGTGCAAATGCGGCCCGGTAGAGCGCCCCGTATTGCCTGACAGCGCAATACGATCGCCACGTTTTACTTTTTGCCCCGGTTTCACCAATATGCGATTCAAGTGCATATAACGCGTAGAGTACTGACGCCCATGACGAATGGCGACATAGTTGCCCGCGGCACCACTACGCTTGGCTATCACCACTTCACCGTCCCCCACCGCCAACACTGGCGAACCGACTGGCATCGCAAAATCAACGCCTTTATGCGGCGCAATACGGCCAGTAACAGGATTGAGGCGACGCGGGTTGAAGCTGGAAGAAATACGGAATTGTTTCATGGTAGGGAAACGCATAAATCCACGCGTTAAACCTGAACCTTCGCGATCGTAGAATTTGCCATCCTCGGCACGAATAGCATAATAATCCTTTCCACCCGTATTCAGACGCACACCCAATAATTCACTCTGCTCACTTTTGCCATCCAGAATCTCTCGAGACATGAGCACAGAGAAGGTGTCATCTTTGCGCAATTTTCTAAAATCCAATTGCCATTGCAGTGCTTTAATGACTGCGCTGACTTCGCTATTGGTCAAACCTGCATTTTTCGCGCTGCTGACAAAACTTCCATTCAGACGCCCGTTCAAAACGGTATTGCGCCACTCCCCTTTCAGCATTTCGATTTTTTCTTTGAAATCGGAGCCAATGCGCTCATAAATCCGCGTTTCACGACGAGACATCAGCCATGTCAAACGCTGCAATTCGCCATTCTCGTTCAATTCCCAAGAAATTTGCTGCCCAATTTTGAGATTGCGCAAATCCTTGTTTTGCTCTGCAAGCCGTGTAATGTCAGCGATATCAATACCATACTGAGTAAGAATACTACTCAGCGTATCCCCCGTTGACACCACGTATTCATGTTCGCCACCTTCATCAGAGACTTTTTCATCCAATTCATCCTGTGGAATTTCATCATCCGGTGCAGGTTGGTCGATCGGTTCACTGGCTTCTGGCGCCAATGTACGCAGTGAATTAGCGTCGTCTAATGCGATGTCTTTTACGACGACAGGTGCGTCATTTACGGGGGGATAAACAAAAGGCCGCCAAACAGCAACAGCCAATGTCACAACGGTAAGCGACCCCAGCATAACGCGATGGGGTCTTGGTAAGCTGTTATACGCCAGAGCGATAGTTCGAACTATCTGCTGCACTTATTCGTATCCTCATGATTTTTCCTCCAGGCAGCTCAGATACTGGTTCGACAGTAGCAACAGAAAATCGGCATAGCTGTCTTTACCCAGTTTGATGGTGCTTCCCAATGGATCCAACACGCCCGAGCGCACGTCCGTTCCCTTGGCAACAGCATTAATAACGGCTGGCCTGAATTGTGGTTCAGCAAAAACACACACGGCTTTATGCTCAACCAACTGTGTTCGAATTTGATGTAAGCGCTGCGCACCAGGTTGAATCGCGGGATTAATCGTAAAATGCCCCAACGGGCTTAGACCATAGTGTTTCTCAAAGTAGCCATAGGCATCATGAAACACGAAATATCCCTTCCCCTGCACAGGCGCTAGCATCTTAGCAACTTTTTTGTCTGTCTGCGCGATTTTATCCGTGAAATAAAGCAGATTCGCGTCTAGTTTGTCTTTATTTTGAGGCATAAGTTCCAATAATTTTGCATGAATTGCGATTGCCGCCTGTTTTGACATCTCAGGCGAGAGCCAAATGTGCATATTGAACTCGCCGTGATGATGCCCATCATCCTCGTCTTCATGTTCGGAACTATCGGTTTCGTGGTGATGTTCAGTGTGAGCATTAGCCTCATGTTCATGTTCATGTTCATGTTCATGTTCATGTTCATGTTCATGACCAGATTCTTTGACTAATTCCGCCTTTACGCCTGGTAGCTCAGCTAAAGCGAGTTGTTTTCCCGCTTGAATTTGCGAAATCGGCTTTCCCAGAAAAGCTTCTAACTCCGGCCCCACCCAAATAACCAGCTCAGCGGACTGTAATCGCTGGACATCAGATGGCCGCAAGGCATAATCGTGGGGCGACGCGCCATCGGGTAATAAGATTTCTGTTTGGGTCACCCCATCCGCTATTGCTGAAGCAATGAACCCCAACGGACGAATTGATGTCACTACAGCAGCGGAAACCGCATTGAATGCGCTCCCTGCCATGACCAACGCGCTGGCGACAAACACACTTTTTAACCATTTATTTTGCTGAATACGCATTTGCATTGAAGGCTATCTCATCGATTTTTAACGTGTTGTTTGTTATGTTATAACACCACAGGAACCATGCAAACCGAATTATATGTCCACTTTGGTATCACTCAATAATATTTCCGTGACATTTGGCAGAAGAAAGGTGCTGTCAGAGGTTTCCCTGTCATTACAGGCAGGAAAAATCCTTACACTTTTGGGGCCAAACGGCGCAGGGAAATCAACATTAGTCCGCGTTGTGTTGGGATTATTAGCCCCAACGTCCGGGACACTGCATCAGACTCAAGGATTGAGAGTGGGCTACGTTCCACAGAAGTTACATCTTGATGCCACATTACCGTTAACCGTCAGTCGTTTTATGCGTTTACGCCCAGGGGTAAAACAGCAGGATATCCTCCCTGCGCTTAAACGCGTTCAGGCCGCCCATCTGCTGGAGCAACCGATGCAGAAACTGTCTGGCGGTGAAACGCAACGCGTACTGCTTGCCCGAGCGTTGTTGAATCAACCTCAACTGTTGGTATTGGATGAACCGACACAGGGTGTTGACGTCAACGGACAACTAGCCCTTTACGATTTAATCAATCAACTACGCAAAGAATTCAATTGTGCCGTTTTGATGGTTTCGCACGACCTCCATCTGGTCATGGCAAAAACGGATGAAGTGCTCTGTCTTAACCAACATATCTGTTGTTCCGGTGCACCGGAAATCGTTTCATCACACCCGGAGTTCCTGGCCATGTTTGGTCATCATGGTGCAGAACAACTGGCGGTTTATCGCCACCATCATAATCATCGTCATGATTTGCAGGGGAAGGTTATTCTAAAAAATCTCGGGGAGCCATTTTCAACATCACTTGCGGCAGCCCATCGGGTCACGGACAAAATACCCACCATAAAAAAGCCAGGAGGCGCTACCCATGATTGAGCTTCTTTTTCCCGGCTGGTTAGCGGGCATGTTACTGGCTATTGCCGCAGGTCCTTTGGGGTCATTCGTTGTTTGGCGGAGAATGTCATATTTCGGTGATACGCTGGCACACGCCTCATTACTTGGCGTCGCTTTTGGGCTATTGCTGGATATCCATCTTTTTTATGCTGTTATCGCCGTGACGCTGGCACTTGCATTAGGTCTGGTCTGGTTAGAACGTCGCCCTTATCTGGCAATTGATACCTTGTTAGGGATTATGGCGCATAGTGCGTTGTCACTGGGGCTGGTGGTTGTCAGTCTGATGGATAATGTCCGCGTTGACCTGATGGCTTACCTGTTTGGCGATTTACTTTCGGTCACCGCTGATGACCTTTGGATCATCGCTTGCGGTGTCGTGGTGGTCGTCGCCGTGATGATGTGGCAATGGCAAGCCTTGCTTTCCATGACCATCAGCCCTGAACTGGCCCATGTTGATGGTGTCAAACTTCAGCGAACTAAACTCATTTTGATGTTAGTCACGGCACTGACAATTGGTATCGCGATGAAATTTGTCGGCGCACTGATCATTACCTCGCTATTGATTATCCCCGCTGCCAGCGCACGTCGTTTTGCTAAAACACCCGAACAAATGGCCGGGATAGCAGTGGCTGTCGGAATGATCGCAATTACGGGAGGTCTGGCGTTTTCCGCTGGTTATAACACGCCAGCCGGTCCATCGGTGGTCCTATGCGCGTCGTTGCTATTTATTACTAGTTTAATAAAGAAACAACCGGCCTGATCCACGCAGATGGACAGTAGTGAGAGAGATCGTTGAGATAATTCTCTCTGGCACGAAACACTATTACTCCTCGCGCGTCAGGCCAAAATGACGGTATGCATGCTGCGTGGCAAGTCGGCCACGCGGTGTTCGTTGAATGAAGCCCTGCTGAATCAAGAAGGGCTCCAGCACATCTTCGATAGTTTCTCGTTCTTCACCTATCGCAGCGGCGAGGTTATCCAATCCGACTGGCCCTCCGGTGAACTTCTCAATAATTGCCAGTAGTAATTTCCGATCCATATAGTCAAATCCCTCCGTGTCCACCGCCAGCATATCCAGCGCGAGTGTTGCGACAGACGAGGTAATCGCCCCCTCGGATTTTACTTCGGAAAAATCCCGCACCCGGCGCAGCAACCGGTTGGCGATACGCGGCGTACCACGTGAACGACGGGCAACTTCCAACGCGCCGTCATCCGTCAAATCCAATCCCAGACATTGCGCACTACGCCCCACAATATGCTGTAAATCCTCAACCTTATAAAATTCAAGGCGTTGCACGATGCCAAACCGATCGCGTAATGGGGAAGTCAACGACCCCGCTCGTGTCGTCGCCCCAATCAATGTAAACGGTGGCAAATCCAGCTTGATCGACCGCGCAGCAGGCCCCTCACCGATCATAATATCCAACTGATAATCTTCCATCGCTGGGTATAAGATTTCCTCCACTACTGGCGACAAGCGGTGAATTTCATCAATAAACAACACATCATGTGGTTCAAGGTTCGTCAGCAATGCAGCCAAATCCCCCGCTTTTTCTAATACCGGACCGGAAGTTGTACGCAGATTCACGCCCATTTCATTGGCCACGATATTCGCTAATGTCGTCTTCCCCAAACCCGGAGGACCAAAAATCAACAAATGATCCAGCGCGTCGCCTCGCTTACGAGCCGCCTCGATGAAAATTTCCATCTGTTCACAAACCTGAGGTTGACCCACATATTCCGACAACAACTTAGGACGGATAGCGCGATCAATGAATTCCTCTTCAGGGATCGCTTGAGCAGAGATCAAACGGTCAGCTTCAATCATGAATACCTCACAGTGCAGCGCGTAGAGCGTCTCTGATTAGCGTTTCGCAGTCTGAATCAGGCCGTAACACCTTCGCGACCAACCGGCTCGCTTCCTGAGGTTTGTAGCCCAGAGCGACTAAAGCCGAAGCGGCTTCAGCCTCGGGATCGGAAGCATTATTATCAGTGGAAGAAGGTGAAGAAGTCAGCGGAACATCGCTAATTGGATTGAACAGATCGCCACTGAGCCCTTTGAAGCGGTCTTTCATTTCAACAACCAGACGCTCAGCCGTTTTCTTGCCTACGCCAGGTAATTTTACTAAAGCGCTAATTTCTTCTCGCTCCACCGCGCTAACAAACTGTGCAGCAGACATACCGGAAAGGATCGCCAATGCTAACTTTGGCCCAACACCATTAACCTTGATTAATTCACGAAACAGCGCACGTTCCTGTTTATCATTAAAGCCAAACAGCAGTTGCGCATCCTCACGGACAACGAAGTGGGTGAAAATCACCGTTTCCTGTGCTAAATCAGGGAGTTCATAAAAACAAGTCATCGGCATGTGGACTTCATAGCCAACGCCGTTTACCTCAATCAGCACCTGTGGCGGTTGTTTTTCCAGAATAATGCCCCTGAGACGACCTATCACGTTGATCTTCCTTTTACGTTCATCAGCAAAGAATAGGGGATAATTTATAGCATAAAAAAGGCTGGATGAATATCCAGCCTCACATTTCAACGTAACCGCCCCGGTAATGGACTCATTTTCCCAGTCGCATGATGTAGCAGATTCTGGTTGAAATGGCAGTGCGTGATAGCAATAGCCAACGCATCGGCGGCATCAGCCTGTGGACTCGCGGATAATTTCAACAGCGAGCGCACCATGTGCTGCACCTGCTTCTTATCAGCAGCACCGGTTCCTACCACCGTTTGTTTCACCAGACGAGCCGCATATTCCGACACGGGTAGATCCTGATTGACGGCAGCAACAATCGCAGCCCCTCGAGCTTGTCCAAGCTTTAACGCTGAATCCGGGTTTTTCGCCATGAAAACTTGTTCAATAGCCAGACAGTTCGGTCTGAACTGCGTGATGATTTCACTCACGCCGGCATAAATCAATTTCAAACGGGTCGGCATATCATCCACCACCGTTCGGATACAGCCGCTACCAAGATAGGTCAGCCGCCGACCTTGCTGATGAATAACACCATAACCGGTTACGCGCGAACCGGGGTCGATGCCCAGAATAATTGTCATCGCACCGCTCCACCGGTTCGTTTATCAGTAAAACGTTGTTCCTTCCGCATGGATAAACTGCCATTACAGCAATTCGGCCACCTCATCGGAAATTTCACCGTTATGATAAACCTCCTGCACATCATCGCAGTCTTCCAACATGTCGATAAGGCGCATCAGTTTAGGCGCAGTTTCTGCGTCCATATCCGCTTTCGTCGAAGGAACCATGGAAACCTCCGCAGATTCAGCGACCAAACCCGCGGCATCCAACGCATCCTTCACATCACCGAACGTTTCCCACGGTGTGAAGACATCAATTGCCCCGTCATCATAAGTCACGACATCATCGGCACCCGCTTCTAACGCCGCATCCATTACCGTGTCTTCATCTAAACCTGGCGCATAGGAGATAACGCCTTTTTTGGTGAAAAGATACGAAACGGAACCATCAGTCCCCAGATTACCGCCCGTTTTAGTAAACGCATGACGAACTTCGGAAACCGTACGATTACGATTGTCACTCAGACACTCCACCATAACGGCTGTACCGCCAGGGCCATAACCTTCATAAATGATGGTTTCCATGTTGGCATCGTCGTCGCCCCCAACACCACGTGCAATGGCTCGGTTCAGGGTATCGCGCGTCATGTTATTGGACAGTGCTTTATCAATCGCAGCACGCAGACGCGGATTCGACCCCGGATCACCCCCACCCAATCTGGCGGCGGTGACCAGTTCACGGATGATTTTAGTAAAAATCTTACCGCGCTTGGCGTCTTGTGCTGCTTTACGATGCTTGGTATTGGCCCACTTACTATGACCTGCCATAAAAATCTCCGAAAAAAGCCTGCATTAGGCCGGATAAATAACAAATTCCTCAATCGCCTGCCGGTTGCTCCATGACTTGGTCAACTGCGCCGCAAGGGGCGCATCCAACCATTGGTACGCGAGGTGTTCAGATATCACCACCTCACGTTCTTCGGGTAACGCCAGACAGAACCAATGTTCCGTATTGTGCGTGACCCCCGGCGCATAGCGACGTCTTAAATGAGCAAACAGCTCAAACTCAATACAGCGTTGACAGTCAAAGAGTGATAACGCCTCGGCGGATATATCAATATTAACTTCTTCTTTAACCTCACGCTGTGCAGCAAACGACGCGCTTTCCCCCTCCTCTATACTGCCAGTCACCGACTGCCAGAATTCGGGGTCATCACGACGTTGCAGCATCAGCACCCGCCCGGTATCTCGGGCATAAATCACCACCAGAATCGAGACGGGTCGCTTATATGCCATATTATTCTTCCTCTGATTGACTATCCTGAGCAATCTTTCCCTTACCAACGACAGCAATCGATAATTCATCCAGCGCCGTCGGGTTAGCAAAGCTAGGCGCTTCCGTCATCAGGCAAGCCGCCGCCGTGGTTTTCGGGAAAGCAATCACATCGCGGATATTATCCGTTCCGGTCAACAACATCACCAGGCGATCCAAACCAAATGCCAGACCGGCATGCGGCGGTGTACCATATTTCAGCGCATCGAGCAGGAAGCCGAATTTTTCGCGTTGTTCACGTTCGTTGATACCCAAAATACCAAACACCGTTTGTTGCATATCGCTATTATGAATACGAACGGAACCGCCACCGACTTCATAGCCATTGATAACCATATCGTACGCATTGGCGATCGCTGAAATCGGATTAGCCGCTAATTCGGTCGGCAGCATATCTCGTGGTGATGTAAACGGATGGTGCATCGCCGCCAAACCGCCTTCCTCATCCTCTTCAAACATGGGGAAGTCAATCACCCACAGCGGTTCCCAGCTACCGTCGTTCGTCAGGCTCAAATCGCGTCCCAACTTAAGACGCAGGGCCCCCAGAGCATCGGTCACCACTTTTGCACTATCTGCGCCAAAAAACAGAATATCGCCATCCGCAGCAGCGGTACGCTCCAGCAGCGCAGTCAGCACTTCTTCATTCAGGAATTTCGCTACCGGACTTTGCACACCGTCCAGACCTTTGGCTCGCTCATTGACCTTGATATAAGCCAACCCTTTAGCGCCATAAATCTCAACAAATTTGCCGTACTCATCTATTTGTTTGCGACTCAGTTGTGCGCCACCCGGCACTCGGATAACCGCAACACGCCCCTTGTTATCATTGGCTGGGCCAGAAAAAACTTTGAACTCAACGTCTTTAACCAAATCGGCTACATCCACCAGCTCAAGTGGATTACGCAAATCTGGTTTATCAGAACCGAAGCGACGCATCGCTTCAGCGAAAGTCATTACGGGAAAATCCCCCAGATCGACGCCCTTCTGATCTAACCACAGCGCACGAACCAGTTTTTCCATCACTTCACGCACTTGTGGTGCAGTCAGAAACGAGGTTTCCACATCGATCTGAGTAAACTCAGGCTGGCGATCGGCGCGTAAATCTTCATCGCGGAAGCATTTAACAATTTGGTAGTAGCGATCAAAACCGGACATCATGAGCAACTGTTTGAATAGCTGCGGTGATTGCGGCAACGCATAGAATTTGCCTTTGTGCACGCGGCTCGGCACCAGATAGTCTCGCGCCCCTTCCGGCGTCGCTTTCGTCAGCATCGGCGTTTCTATATCCAGAAAACCGTGCTCATCCATAAAGCGGCGAACAAAACTGGTGATCCGGGCGCGAGTTTTCAAACGCTGCGCCATTTCAGGACGACGCAAATCCAGATAACGGTATTTCAGACGAGCTTCTTCAGTATTCGTCTGATTAGCATCCAGCGGCAAAGGTTCGGATCGATTAATAATGTTCAACCCACTGGCAAATACTTCAATTTCACCTGTTGCCATTTCTTTGTTGATTTGGCTGTCAGGACGGGCACGAACCACACCCGTAAGCTGAATGCAAAATTCGTTGCGTAACTCGGATGCCTGTTTAAACGCGTCCTGACGGTCCGGGTCAAAGAACACCTGAACCAGCCCTTCTCGGTCGCGCATATCAATAAAAATCAAACCACCCAGATCGCGGCGGCGGTTAACCCAACCGCACAATGTCACTTCCTGGCCCACATGGGACGAATTCAACTGCCCGCAATATATAGTACGCATTACGATGTCCTTTTACTCAGCCGCACAGCCCACACCTTTTCACTGTGATCAACACCCGAAAAAACAGTGAGATTGTTGCTAAACGACATAGTTTTTCTGGATTAGTGTCCGATGAAAAAAGGCGAGCATTATAAAGGAAATTAGCCCGCACGATAAGTATGAAGGTAACGCGCTACCGCACACCTGCACACTCTTTTTGATAAATTTCTTTATTGGTTAATGAAATGATCATCAATATGGCGTAAATTTGTTACCAGAATAGCAAGGTTATCCGTCAGTTTTTTCTCTACACGCCACACCATACCGTCGTGCCACTGAGGGAAAAATGAAGAGATTATGCGAAGTGATGGCCTGTCTGGACGCATGTTAAAAAGAGCGGGTAAATTTGCGGAACACCGCGATAACGCTTTGAATGGAACCTGCTAAAATCATACTTATACCCCAAATAATTCGAGTTGCGTGACAAAACGTTATCGCTTTAAACAACGCGATGCTTAGCGCCTTTAGGGCGAGACCAACTCACATGCAACTCGAAGTATCACGGGGATAAAACAAAATTATTAGCTGATGTATACCCTAAATAATTCGAGTTGCGTGAAGGCGGCAAGCGAAGGACAAATTCGTCGGGAACGAATTTGACCAGCCTTTGGCTGGCCTCTGGTGAGAGACAGGATGTCTCTCATTTAATCCCGATGAGCTTACTTGAGTAAGTGATTCGGGTGACTGAACGTAGCCAACGCACAAGCAACTTGAAGTATGACGGGTATAGACATATTTTGCATGGAGTCACATCATGTATTCATTTGTTGCCCGCCAGCCCATTTTAAATCTGCATCTCAGGACAGTTGCCTATGAACTTTTCTTTCGCAACGATATCACCAATAAATTTCCAGATGTCAGTGCTGAATTTGCTACAGCACAACTCATTGCCGATCAGTTTTTAACAAACTCGCTTGCCAAATTGGATGGGGAACAACTTTATTACGTCAATTTCCCTTATCAAATGCTCATTGATGGTCATGCAGAAATATTACCGCCAGAAAAAGTGGTGATTGAAGTTCTGGAAAGCGCGACCCCCGATGACCTTCTATTCGATGCCATAAAGGCGATGAAGCGAAAGGGATTTAAATTTGCCCTTGACGACTTTATGATGGAACCACAGTGGAACCGATTCCTCCCTTATATCGATATCATCAAGTTCGACCTGATGCAGTCGACATTCGAGGAAATCGAAAATTTTATCAATAACCTCTCTCACAAGCACCTGACTTACCTCGCGGAAAAAGTCGAAACACACGAGCAATATCAGCAAGGGAAGAGAATCGGCATTTCACTTTTTCAAGGCTATTTTTTCAGTGTCCCTGAGATTATAAAATCAAAAAAGTTGATAAATAACACCAGCACGACAATTAAATTGCTGAAGGAGGTCAACAAACCGGAAATAGACTATAACCGGATTGAAGAGCTTATCTGTGGCGATCTCTCGCTGTATTATAAGTTGATGCGTTATATTACCAATATTAAATACCATACCCGTTTTGGTATCAATTCATCCACCATGTCTTTTCGGACCATGGCAATACTTCTTGGACAAAAAGAGCTAAAACGTTTCGTTTCATTAGTCAGCATCACAAACGGGAATGCAAACAAACCAAGTGAACTTTATCGAATGAGTTTAATTCGGGCTCGTTTTTTTGAGTTGTTGCACGAACATTTTACTCGTCATGAAGATACAACCGAAGCGTTCTTATGTGGATTGCTGTCACTGCTTGACGCCGTTCTGGATTCACAATTGCCATTATTACTTTCTCAGATTGTCTTACCCGAAAGTATCAACCAGACGCTAGTACATAATACGGGTAAATTCGCCCCCTACCTCACGCTCATTTCCGATTACGAACAACATCATTGGGAAAAGCTTGAAATCGACCTCTTATATATGGAACTCTCTGAAACAGATTTTATCCGCATGATAATCGATGCGACACGTTGGGCAGATGACATTTTGTAGCCCTTTTACCGTTAACAGCCTCGCTGGCCGATATGCCTGAAAAAGACGGATGATTATGTTTTATGTTGGTTTACCACAGTGGCAACATGCCGCCTGGGGACGATTAGGGTTGTATAATCTGGCTGATTATTCGCGTTATTTTAACTGTGTTGAAGGAAATACCACATTCTACGCGTTGCCCGCTCGCGAGATCGTGATGCGATGGAGAGATATGACAGATGACAATTTCCGGTTTTGTTTTAAATTTCCTTCAGCGATCAGTCATCAAGCTGCTTTGCAACACTGTGAAAATGAAGTTAAAAGTTTCTATCAGTGTCTGGAGCCGTTAACCGAGCGCATTGGGCAACTTTGGATTCAACTACCGGCTGCATTTAGTCCCGCACAACTTCCCGTATTATGGCAGTTTCTTGACGCGCTACCACAAGGCTTTAATTACGGCGTTGAAGTCAGGCACCCGCAATTTTTCGCCAAAGGAGACGAAGAACGCCATCTGAACCAGGGATTGCAGCAGCGCGGAATGAATCGCGTTATCCTTGATAGTCGCCCCGTCCACCACGCAATGCCCGACAGCGTCGCCATGCGGGAAGCACAACGCAAGAAGCCGCGATTGCCCGTGCACGCCGTACTCACGTCAACACAGCCTATTATTCGTTTTATCGGCTGTGAGAATACGCAGGAAAACCATCACTGGTTTCAGCCTTGGTTGAAAAAGCTACCGCAATGGTCCTCCGCTCAGCCATTTTTATTTATTCATACGCCAGATATTGGTGATGCTCCCTTGCTGGCCCAACAGCTTTGGCCGTTGTTGGCGGACGTGCTCCCCTCGTTCCCACCGATGCCGGATTGGCCGCAACAGGCATCACTTTTTTAACGAGTGTTATTTGCCCTCCTTAGCCCTACCAATAGATTTCAAACAAAAATAATTGACTTGGCAGGCGACAGTTCGTCCGGGGGAAGCTATTATTCTGCCAGCCGTTTTCGGTCAGGTTATGGAGTTAAAAATGGTAAGCGCGCTTTACGTAGTGCTCGGCGCATTGTTATTGATAAAGCTGTCTCTTGATGTAGTAAAACTCAGAATGCAATACCGTGTTGCCTACGGAGATGGGGGGTTTTACGAGCTCCAGACGGCGATTCGCGTACATGGTAATGCCGTTGAATACATTCCTATCGGTGCCATTCTGTTGGTTCTGATGGAAATGAATGGCGCAATGATGGTTATGGTACATGTTTGCGGGCTGATGCTGATTGTCGGGCGTGTATTGCACTATTATGGCCTGCACCATCGCGAGTTTCGCTGGCGCCGGGCGGGCATGGCAGGAACATATGTATCGCTTGTGCTAATGGCATTGTTTAACCTCTACTATTTGCCCTGGGAACTCGTATTTACACTTTACTAATCAAAGCCTAACGCCGCACGGAACATTGGTTTCTAGGAAAGTAACGGCTTGCTTCAACGCCCTTCTCCGCATGCAATTACCAGTAAATGGTAATTGCCTTACGTTGCTACGCATCATATCAGCACATGCTTTCTTGACGCATTCTGCTAGAATATCGCCCTTCAATTATTTAGCGCAGTTCTATCTCCGCCATGCCAAATCGCGATATGCTTTTTTCCGCCCCAATAGCGAATCTGGGCGACTGGACCTTTGACGAACGTGTTGCCGATGTTTTTCCCGACATGATTCAACGCTCAGTTCCAGGCTATTCCAACATTATTTCAATGATTGGCATGCTTGCCGAACGATTTGCTCAGCCTGAAAGTCAGATTTACGATCTGGGCTGCTCTTTGGGTGCCGCTACCCTGTCAATAAGACGCAATATTCGTGCATCAGGTTGCAAAATTATCGCGGTGGATAATTCCCCGGCCATGATCAAACGTTGTCGTAACCATATTGATGCTTTTCGTTCAGATACGCCGGTAGACATCATTGAATCCGATATTTTAAATATCGAAATAGAGAATGCTTCAATGGTTGTATTGAATTTCACACTGCAATTTTTAGAGCCGGATAATCGACAATTATTGCTCAATCGCATCTATCAGGGTCTTAACCCCGGCGGCGTCCTGGTCCTTTCTGAGAAATTCAGCTTTTCCGATGCAGAAATTGACGAGCTATTATTCAACATGCATCTCGATTTCAAACGCGCCAATGGCTATAGCGAATTGGAAATCAGTCAAAAACGGAGCATGTTGGAAAACGTGATGCGGACTGATTCTGTAGAAATACACAAGGATCGTCTGATGCAAGCCGGTTTCGAACATCGTGAAGTTTGGTTCCAATGTTTTAATTTTGGCTCTTTACTGGCCGTCAAAACGGGGAACCCAGTATGATTGATTTCGGTAACTTTTATCAGCTGATTGCCAAAGGTCCGTTAAGCCACTGGCTGAATACGCTGCCGCCACAGTTGAGCCATTGGCAGCAGGAGTCACTCCATGGGAAATTCAAACTGTGGTTTAACACTCTCGAACATCTCCCTTCGCTGACGCCAACATCGCTGGATCTTATACATAGTGTAAGCGCACAGATGGAACCCGATATTTCCATCGGGCAACGTGAAGGCATTGAAATGCTACTGCGTAACCTGATGCCCTGGCGCAAAGGGCCATTTTCCCTGTATGGCGTAGACATCAATACCGAGTGGCGCTCCGATTGGAAATGGGAGCGCGTGCTGCCACACATCAGTCCATTAAAAGATCGGTTAATACTTGATGTGGGTTGCGGTAGTGGTTACCACTTATGGCGCATGGTGGGCGAAGGTGCTCACATGGCGGTCGGCATCGACCCTATGCAGCTATTTTTGTGTCAATTCGAAGCCGTTCGTAAGCTACTTGGTGACGATCAGCGGGCACATGTTTTACCCCTAGGTATCGAACAATTACCTGAGCTTGCAGCGTTTGATACCGTATTTTCCATGGGCGTGTTATACCATCGTCGATCTCCACTCGATCATTTGTGGCAATTAAAAAACCAGTTGGTCTCTGGGGGAGAGTTGGTATTGGAAACGCTGGTCATTGAAGGCGATGAGCATCAGGTTCTGGTGCCAGGAGAACGCTACGCACAGATGCGTAATGTCTATTTTATCCCTTCCGTTGCGGCACTGACTAAATGGTTGGAGAAATGCGGATTTGCTGACATTCGCGTCGTCGATGTTTGCACCACCACTGTTCAGGAACAACGTCGTACCGACTGGATGGTCAGCGAATCACTGGCCGATTTTCTCGATTCTTCAGACCCAGATAAAACCGTAGAGGGTTATCCTGCTCCCCGTCGCGCGGTATTGATCGCCCATAAACCTTAACGTACAAGAAAAATAGCTGAAAGGCGGTTTCAACCGCCTCGCCATCGGCGGGCGAGGTCGATTTCTGGCTGACCAAAGTAAGCCCACGTTGCTAATGCCGCCTTACCAGGCTAGCTTGTACGCCTAGCTTCAAACCACCCCACCATTGGCAAAAACGGTTTGCCCGTTGATCCACATACCGTCGCTGCTGCACAGAGCAGAGATAACGTTGGCAATATCCTCCGGCTCACCAATCCGTTGGTGTGGCGTGCGCTGGGCAAAACCAGCAATTTGCTCGGGTGTTTTGCCATCGGTGAAGAGTGTGGTGTTGACCAAACCTGGTGCCATCGCATTGACAGAAATTTGGCGGCCCGCCAACTCTTTGGCTAGCACGTTTGCAAACAACTCTTGGGCAGCTTTGGTGGCGGCGTACGGGCCATACGTGGGGCTGCGCAACTGAGTGATACTGGAGGACAAGCTGATGATGCGCCCGCCATCGCGCACGCGCTGTGCAGCCAAGCGTAATACATTGAAGCTCCCCTTGAAATTGACCATCATCATGCGGTCAAAATCCTCATCAGTCATGTTGGAAAAGGGCGAAAGCCGCATGACACCCGCATTGCTGACTACCACATCCACCCCGCCGAAGGCTTCTTGCGTGGCGTCAAACAATCTGCGAACGGCTGCCGGATCACTGACATCAGCCTGAACGCTGATGGCTTTGCCGCCGGCTTTTTCAATCTCCACAACATTCTTTTGCGCCAGATCCTGATTGCGCAGGTAGTTGACAGTGATGCTGTAACCATCCAGCGCCAGTCGCTTGGCCGTTGCTGCGCCAATGCCGCGCGAAGAGCCGGTGACAATCGCGACTTTGCCATTGGCCGATGCTCCCGCGCCAGTGACATTGGCCCGTTCGGCAGCCACGGCTGTCTGCCCGGCGGCCATCAACATGACCGCTGGCGTAGCTAAGGCCGCAGCACACAGCAGCTTGCGGCGCGATTGACCAGCTTGATCAATTCCAGGAGTAGAGATTTTGTCGTTGGACATGTCAGTTCCTCGTCGTTTCTGTAGTTGCAAAGGGTTGGAAAATCATTCAAGAGGTGCGTGGCCGGCCTATCGCTGATTAGTGCGGCCTCAGACCAAGCCGCCATTGGCGTTGACCACCTGACCGTTGACCCATGCACCTCGCCCACTGACCAGCATCGAAATAACGTTGGCAATATCCTTCGGTTCGCCCAGGCGTCGATACGGAGTTTGGCGGGCAAAACCAGCGATCTGTTCGTTCGTCTTGCCATCGGTGAACAGTGTGGTGTTGGTGGTTCCCGGCGCAACAGCGTTGACGGAGATCATTCGGCCTGACAGTTCCTTGGCCAGAATGTTCACAAACACATCAACTGCTGCCTTGCTGGCGGCATAAGGGCCGTAGGTAGGCGGACGCAACGTCACCGTACCCGAAGACAGTGCGATGATGCGTCCGCCATCGACCACCCGCCGAGATGCTTCACGCAGGGTGTGAAAGCAGCCTTTCATGTTCACGTCGATCACTCGGTCGTAATCAGCATCACTCATCTGTGAGAACGCCCCCAACCGCTGAATGCCAGCATTCGCCACTGCGACATGCAATGATCCGAAGGCCTCGTGGTGGGCATCGAACAGACGACGCACCGCCTGTGGGTCACTGACATCAGCCTGCACGCTGATGGCTTTTCCGCCTGCTTCAGTGATCTCGCGAGCCAGCTGTTCAGCCAGATCCCGGCTGTTAAGGTAGTTGATCGTCACCGCATAGCCATCTTGCGCCAAACGCCTGGCGGTGGCTGCACCAATGCCACGTGAAGAACCGGTCACCAAGGCAGACCGAGCTTGGCCAACGTCAGTGGCTGTAGGGTTCGGTGCTGCGGCATTCACTGTGCTCCCTAGCAACGCAACTGGAGCGGCCAAAGAGGCGGCGTGCAGCAATTTGCGGCGCACCAAATCAGTATCTTGTGGGCTTGCGGAGCCACGTGGATTGAGGTCGTTATTGGGCATGGATTCCTCCAGAAAGATTGAGCTCACATAAAGTGCAGGTTGCGATCGCACCTTGCTGCGGTGCCATCAGCGACGCTGTTGCGCTGCATTGGCATTGATGCGGTCGAAAACTTGTTCAAAGCGGCCTTCGCGCTCGGCCAGACGTTGCAGGCAGGCACGCTCAACCACAATCTCAGAAGGTGTCGGCTGCTGGTTGAACAGCGCCATGACTTCGTCCATGAAGGCGTGCAACGGCAAATAACCTTCGCGCTCGGATTGGCCGGGCGTCAACTCGGTTTGCACCGCAGGCGGGACCAACTCGATCACTTCCACCTGACCTGCCAGCTGCTGACGCAGACACTGCGTATAGACATGCACGGCGGCTTTGCTGGCGCTGTACACAGCGGCATCCGCACGCGGGACAAAGGCCAACCCGGATGACACCGTCACCACAGCCGCATGCGGCTGTTGTTTGAGTTGGTCAATCAAGGCATTGGTTACACGGATGGTGCCCAGCAGATTGGTGCTGATCTGCGCCTCGGCATCGTGCAAATCGCCATGCGTGCTCAGATCCTCATAGCGCATGATTCCAGCGTTATTGATCAACACGTTCAGTTGCGGGAACTGTTCCAGGACTTGCTGCGCAAATGCCGTGATGGCCTGTGGATCATCCACATTCAACACCATCGCATGCATGCGAGCGTGAGCGTCGATAGTAGATTGCAGGGCATCCAGACGGCGCCCGGTCACGATGACAGTGTTGCCTTGAGCGTGCAAGCGCAGGGCCAGCTCACGGCCAATACCGGAGCCGCCGCCGGTCACAAGAATAGTGTTTGCTGTGGTTTGCATGTTCTTAACTCCTAAAAATTGAGAAGACGGATGTCGGATGCAATCTCCTGCGATTAACTGGGTGTTGACACCGTTAGTCGATGGACAAAACGCACTATAAAACCTAAACTCTCTTTTTGTAAGAAGGCACCTAAAAGTTCTATACTAACCAATTGGTAATAAATGTATGTATCGCCACGCGCGCGCCATCACTGCCAGTTGCGTGGCACGAGCCAGACACCAACAGGAATCCGCATGAAAGTAGATTTAGTCAAACACGCCCAAGTGCAAGCCAAGTTGTCAGTACAGTCTCCTCAAGACCCCCGAGTACAAGTTCTAGTCAACGAGGTGATCGCCCGTGTTGCCGACAAGTGGACGATGATCGTCATCGACGTGCTGGCCGAGCATGGCGCACTGCGCTTCACCCAACTGGCGAACAAGGTCGCTGGCATCAGCCAGAAGATGCTGACTCAAACGCTACGTGACATGGAGCGCGAGGGGCTGGTTACCCGTACCGTCTATCCGGTGGTGCCGCCCAAAGTGGAATACCAGCTCACGGATCTAGGCCTTGGTCTGGGCGCAGCGTTTTGTGGTGTGTGGGTATGGGCCGAGCAAAATCTGGATAGCATCGAGCAGGCGCGTGCCGTCTATGACGCGCGCAATCAGACGGGAAAATAATTCAAGGCTGAACCCAGCCTTTATTCAGGATTTTCGGCTTGCTTGCGCTGGCGAAACGAAGCTACCTTCATCCGGTTGCCGCACAGCGCCATGCTGCACCAACGGCGGCGCTTCGACTTGGTGGTGTCAAGAAAAGTCAGTGTGCAGTCGTGAGCCTCGCATTGATGAACATGCTGCAAAGTCCCTTGCGTCAGCAGCGAAGCCAGAGATGCGACCACGGGGTACAGCAGGCTGGCCGCGCTACCGTCGCGCGGGCGATCGACCTGCGTGAAACGCGCCGTCTCAACGTCCCAACTCAGTTGTGGAACTGGCAGGCCTTGCGCAAAAATTTGATTGATTACACGCACATCAGCGGCCTCTCCCTGCTTGGCCGCGCTCAAGCATTGCGACATTTGCTCGCGCAGCGACTGGGCCAATTGCAGCAATCCAACAGGCACTGAAACGACATCTTCAGACACCACACCTGCAGCACCCAGCCATGCCAAAACGCTTTTATCATCCACAAAGCAGTCGTGGCGCTGTACGCCAACACCAAAAGCACTGTTGATGAAGTCCAGCCCGAGATTGTTGCCCACGAAATGAGGAGGTTGGTGTATATCGTTCATCTTTGTAACCCTTAAAAATAATATTGACAGGTTACCAAAAACATTCGTAACCTTCAATAACCACTTTTAAAGGTTACCAATCAATATGAACTCACTCCAAACCTCCGCATATGCTTCAACCGCCGTCCACTATCGCTATGAGCACGTCGGCCCCGTCAATCTCTTCTACCGTGAAGCAGGCTTGCCCACAGCACCAACCGTGCTACTGTTGCATGGGTTTGCTGCCTCGTCGTACATGTACCGCGACGTGATTGCCGCATTGGCCGATCGTTACCACGTCATTGCTCCTGACCTGCCCTCCTTTGGCTTCACCCAATCGCCAGCGCGGACAGATTACGTCTATACATTCGCCAATCTCGCAGCAACCATGCGCCTGTTCATCGACCAATTGAAACTGGATCGCTACGCGCTGATGGTGCACGACTACGGCGCGCCAGTGGGGTGGCGCTTGGCGAGCGAAAGACCTGAGCAAGTCACGGCCATCATTTCCCAAAATGGCAATGCGTATGAAGAAGGGCTGGGCCAGGGCTGGGACGCCATCAAACGGTACTGGCAATCACCAACGGCGGAAAATCGGGCTGCGCTGCAGGATTTTCCGACACCCGAATCGGTCAAATGGCAGTATCTGGAAGGCGTCAAGGATGCGAGCCTAGTCTCGCCCGACGGCTATACGCTGGAAGGACTGCAGGTAACGCGTGAGGGTAATGCCGACATTCAGTTGGATCTGGTGCTCGACTACGCGTCCAATGTGAAGATGTACCCTCAGTTCCAAGCCTATTTCAGTCAACAGCAACCACCGTTGCTGGCTGTGTGGGGCCAGCATGATCCGTTCTTCCTACCGACGGGTGCCGAGGCTTGGAAACGTGACATTCCCTCTGCCGACATCCGCTTCTACGATACCGGGCATTTCGCGCTGGAAACACACGGGGCAGAGATAATCGCGGTCATCCGTGAGTTCTTGGGACGACATATCTAGAAAAGAGCGTTTAGTTAGCAATAAAAAAAGCCCCGGCAACACCCCGGGGCTTGGTACTCGCAAACACACCAGATGGCATGTTGCGCGGTAAGGGGGTACAGGTTCTGACATCTCTCCCCCAAAACATCAATTCAATAATTAATCGGATTCAAAAACACGCATTATGAAACAGATAACGTTTCTCTGTCTGGGCTCAACGCTCGTTTCATTGCAGCCACGACATCGCCGTCGACGCTATACTGGCTAAATTCATCCATCTCTGAATTATCGCCGCACATTGATACGCCAATTTTCCGATAACGCATCACCGATGACGTCCATTGTCCGGCAGAGCTATGTAGTTCCTTAATACCGCTTTGCTGAAACTTATGCAGATTAGTCAAGCGGACACCAGAACCCGCCATAATGATTGGACCACGACTGGCCTTAGTGAGTTCACGTAACAACATCAATCCATTTTCTGCCGTCTGTTGCTGCCCGGAAGTCAGGATCCGTGACACGCCCAAATCCGTTAATTGCTCTAACGCTAAACGGGGATTAAGGCACATATCAAAAGCCCGATGAAATGTCACCGACATGCCTTGAGCCAACGACATGATTTGCTCCATTCGGGGTAAATCAATATGGCCTTCGGCATCTAATATCCCCACCACGATACCGGGGAATCCCATCGCCTTAATTTGTTCAACCTCGTATTTAATGATTTTAAACTCTGTGTCGCTATAACAAAAATCACCGCCCCGAGGCCGTACAATCGGATGAACGGGAATCGTTACGTTGTCACGAGCGAGGCATAGCACGCCATATCCGGGTGTTAATCCCCCTTCCCGTTGTCCGGCGCAAAGTTCAACGCGATCCGCACCAGATTGAGCCGCTGTCACGGCACAGTCAACGCTGTAACAACATACCTCCAATTTCGGCATACCCCCTCCCAATCACTCCAATAGAACGCCCAATAGATCCCCATAAGTAAGGGAATAACTAACTATGGCATCCAGGCTCATATTGCGAGGAGACGACCGTCACAATGAATACTCACTCCAGCAAAATAAACATGACATAAACCACAATTCTGTTAATGAACTTATCGTACAACTCAATAGCGGGCAGTTCTGATTAACAAAATCGCCATCCTTCTTGCTATTTATTCGTCATTTTCACTGGCAACAACATCTCGTATATCATAAGGATGAAATTTTATTGTCACTTTCCCATTGGTCACCGCTAATGTCGGATTGGGAAGTCGTTCTTTCTCTCCTTGCGGAGAACTGAATTTAAGTTTTACCCCTGGCGTAAGCAATGCTTCATCAGATAAACACGCTAGCGCCCGCTGATGGAATGTGTCCACCTCCCCAGGCAGAACCAACTCTATATGCTCCCAACCTTCATGTGGATAATACCTTTCACCAGGCCAAGGCAACTCAACACAATCAATTTCCCATTGCCCAATGTTGATGACAGTATCTAATATAAAAAGACTAATGTTTCGTCCGTTGATCATATTATTACAAAGCAACTGCCCTTTATCTGACAGTTCCCGATACCAACGCTCCGCAGTACTGTTCTGATGACAGCGAAGAGCAATATGATCGGCTCGAAATAGTGACACATCAAGCTCAAGAGTATTGACCAATGCAGTAATATCATGCTCAAAACGGAGCAAATCCTGAGTCAGTGCTTCAGAAAACATGTAAAAATCCTCACTGGATCGCGACGATATCAGATCCTCTGATGAAACCCGAGTCTGATTTATATCCAAAATGTACTGTATTAAGAAAAGACAATAACGTTTAAATTCAATAAAGTAAAAAACAAACGGTAAATTAAATAAACTGGCATCATTATTAAACCAGACAATTTCGATGCTTATTGTCAGTGTTTGGGAGTTGTCTTAAATAAAAATCGCCCCATTGTATGGCGAAAAAAAACAGTATAACCTGCTCAGTAAATATGCAAACAGAGCCAATAATATGATCTTATTAGCCATTTCAATTCTGCTCGTTATTATCGCGGCGTATGCTATTTTTCGCCATTTTAAAACCAGAAATGAACTAAAAATTGGTGGAAATCACCGCACTAAAAAGCGGTAAATAAATAATTATTCTGTATCCCTAACATCCTCATAATAACAACCATTTTCCTTTCATCTTGCGATTCCCCTTTCTGTTTTCATGTCAGTACACCATTTTCTGCTGCCGACAAGCCTGTTTGCTGACTCACAAAGGCAAATATGGTATAAGCAGGGCTTGATTTTTTATTTAAGGTAAACCGGTGAATATTCAGGCTCTTCTCTCCGAAAAAGTCAGCCAGGCATTGGCCGCAGCGGGTGCGCCACTTAATAGCGAAGCGCAGGTTCGTCAGTCGGCAAAAATACAGTTTGGCGATTATCAAGTAAATGGTGTTATGGCCGTTGCAAAGCATCTTGGCATCCCCCCGCGCCAGTTGGCGGAAAAGGTCATCCAACATTTGGATCTGAATGGCATTGCCGCTAAAACAGAAATTGCGGGCCCAGGTTTTATCAATATTTTCCTTGATAATCGATGGGTTGCGAACCAGGTAGAGAAAGCACTGAACGCCCCCAAACTGGGGATCGCACCAGTTGATCCACAGACCATCGTGATCGATTACTCGGCACCCAACGTAGCGAAAGAAATGCACGTTGGCCATTTGCGATCCACCATCATTGGCGACGCCGCCGTCCGTACCTTATCATTTCTCGGTCATAACGTGATTCGCGCCAACCACGTCGGGGATTGGGGCACACAGTTTGGCATGCTGATCGCCTACCTTGAAAAAGTGCAGAATGAAAGCGCCAGCGAAATGGAGCTATCCGACCTCGAAGCATTTTATCGTGAAGCGAAAAAGCACTATGACGAAGATGCCTTATTTGCCGAGCGTGCTCGCGGTTATGTGGTGAAACTTCAAGGCGGGGATGAATATTGTCGCCAGATGTGGCGCAAACTCGTTGATATCACCATGGCGCAAAACCAGCTCAACTATGAGCGTCTGAACGTCACGTTAAGCAAAGATGACGTGATGGGAGAAAGCCTTTACAACAGCATGCTGCCCGGCATAGTCGCCGATCTTCGGGCAAAGGGACTGGCAGTTGAAAGCGAAGGGGCGACGGTCGTTTTCCTTGACGAATTTAAAAACAAGGAAGGCGAACCGATGGGCGTCATCATCCAGAAAAAAGATGGCGGCTATCTCTATACCACTACCGATATTGCCTGCGCGAAATACCGCTATGAAACGCTGAATGCCGACCGAGTGCTCTATTATATCGATTCCCGACAGCATCAACATTTAATGCAGGCATGGACGATTGTTCGCAAAGCCGGTTATGTCCCCGATTCTGTGAGTCTGGAACATCACATGTTCGGCATGATGTTGGGTAAAGATGGCAAGCCCTTTAAAACTCGCGCGGGAGGGACGATTAAACTCGCCGATCTCTTAGATGAAGCTTACGAACGCGCGATCACCCTTATTGCAGCAAAAAACCCGGACATGCCTGCGGATGAACTGAGCGAACTGGCAAAGGTCGTTTCTATCGGCGCAATAAAATATGCCGACCTGTCAAAAAGTCGAACCACCGATTATGTGTTTGATTGGGATAACATGTTGGCATTCGAGGGCAACACCGCGCCGTATATGCAATATGCGTATACCCGCGTGGCATCGATCTTCAAACGTGCGGGTATTCAGGAGGATTCGCTAACTCAGCCTATCAACCTCACCGAAGACCGTGAATTGGCGCTGGCGACCCGACTATTACAATTTGAAGAAACGCTTACCACTGTCGCTCGTGACGGTACGCCACATGTGATGTGTTCATACCTTTACGATTTAGCGGGTTCATTCTCCGGGTTCTACGAACATTGCCCGATTCTGAATGCAGAAAATGAAGATGTTCGCCAGAGCCGTCTGAAACTGGCACTGCTAACAGCAAAAACGTTGAAGCAAGGTTTGGATACGCTGGGGATCGATACCGTGGAAAAAATGTAATCCCGTATTGAAATCTACGATCGGAGAATGAGATAAACGCCATGGATGTCTCCATGGCGTTTTGCTATCCGTTTGCTATTCGAATGATGCTTCACCGACCACGCTGAGCTAGCACACTAATTGGCAATGCGACGGGCGAAATCTCGCGGACGAAATCCTAACAGGGCCAACATAGCAAAATAGGCTCCGGCCCCTACCACTACCACCACCATCAGACGCCCGATTCGATACGCCATGTTGCCAACATCCCAGGCGGGCATCCACCATAATAAGCCGACCAGAACCAACGCCATCACAATGACAGCAGCCAGCAATTTTACCAAAAATACGCGCCAGCCCGGCAAGGGGTGGAAAATATCCTGTTTGCGCAGTTGCCAAAACAGCAAACTGGCATTCAAACAAGACGCCAGCCCAATCGATAATGCCAACCCAGCATGCTGCAAGGGACCAATGAATATCAGGTTCATTATCTGTGTCAGAATCAGCGTGACTATCGCGATTTTTACCGGCGTTTTAATATCCTGACGAGAATAGAATCCTGGAACCAATACCTTAACGACGATCAATCCCATTAATCCCACCGAATAGGCTATCAACGCACGCTGTGTCATTACCGCGTCAAATGCACTGAACTTGCCGTACTGGAATAGAGAAACAGTCAGCGGCTGAGCCAAAATGCCTAAGGCAACCGCACTCGGTAAGGCCAACAGGAAACACAGTCGCAGCCCCCAATCCATCAGACGCGAATATTCATCATGATTACCGCTGGCAAAACTTTTTGCTAATGAAGGCAGAAGGATCGTACCTAACGCCACGCCCAACACACCAGAAGGGAACTCCATCAGGCGATCGGCATAATACATCCACGATACCGCGCCTTCACTCAGGAAGGACGCAAAGATAGTATTGATGATCAAGGATATTTGGCTAACGGACACACCAAGAATCGCCGGTCCCATCAGTTTCATCACCCGCCAAACGCTGGGATCACGCCATTTAACACGCGGTAACACCAACATACCAATCTTCTTCAGATGCGGTAATTGGTAACCGAGTTGAAGCAGACCGCCAACCAGAACCGCCCAGGCCAGTGACATCACCGGCGGATTAAAATACGGTGCCGCAAATAAGGCAAAACCGATCATACTGACATTTAACAGCGTGGGTGCAAACGCGGGAACAGAGAAACGGTTCCAGGTGTTTAACACCGATCCCACCATGGATGTCAGCGAAATCAGCAAGATATAGGGAAACGTCACCCGCAACAGCGCCGATGTCAGTTCAAATCGGTCTGGTGTCGCCGCAAAACCGGGAGCCGTCACCATAATGACCCACGGTGCCGCGACCATGCCCGCCACCGTCACCAACGCCAGAATCAGCGTCAACATCCCTGAGACATAGGCCAGAAAAGTGCGAGTCGCTTCCTCTCCCTGCTGACTTTTATATTCAGCCAAAATGGGGACAAACGCCTGAGAAAACGCCCCTTCAGCAAAGATACGACGCAGCAAATTGGGTAATTTAAACGCCACGAAAAACGCATCGGTTGCCATACCGGCACCAAAAATTCGCGCAACGATCGCGTCACGAACAAAACCCAAAATGCGGGAAAGCATGGTCATAGAACTGACGGCTGCCAGTGATTTAAGTAGATTCATCCGATTATATTCTGAAACGTCCAGGGACGATTATTGACCATCAGAGATTATTGGCCATCTGATTGCGGGGTGCGCCTAGTCTACGCATTGCTCGCTTAATAGCTACCCGGCAATATCATGACTGCCGTTTTTTTCAGCTTTTTCCCAAGAGTTCTTCAATAATATATTGCGCGCGTAATGCTTGTTTACCTGATGTTTCCGCTGGTTTCTGCTGCTCAATGGAATCAATAAAATGATTAACCGCGCCAACAAAACCGCGCTGCTCCAGCGTAGTTTGCCAAGAAGCGACCGGAGTACAGGTGATACCCCCCTGCTGTTCCTGACGCCATTCGCGCATCTCATCCACCTGATACTGCGCCCCATCCGTTATTGCGTATATCCGCTCACATTGGCTTCCCGCATGACGATGCATACTGGTGGTAATCAGACTACTATTGGCCGATTGAAAATGATGCTCCGCATACTGTAGCTGTCCTTGAGCATTGCATTGCAATATTCCCCCTTTCAACTGCGTCACTTCCCCAGCCAGCCACAGTGCGGTATCGATCACATGTAAATAATCGTCCAGCAGCGTGAAGCGCATCGGCTGAGGGCCAATACTCGCCATACGGTGTTTATCCATACGGAGCGAAGCGAGATGTGTAACCTGATGTTTTAAACGCTGATACAACGGGGCAAAACGACGATTAAAGCCCACCATTAAATTTTTTTGTCGTTGCTCCGCCAACGCAATCAGAATCTCGGCCTGTTCTATCGTTTCAGCCAGCGGTTTATCAACATAAACATGCACGCCTGCCTGCAATAACGCACTGACAACAGAAAAATGTGTCTCGGTACTGCTGTGCACAAACACGGCATCACACTGGGCAGCCAGTGCGTTAATGTCACTAAAGTGATGTATCCGATATTGCAGGCAAAGTCGCAATGCTTTTTCTTTGCCGGGTGAATACGCCCCAACCAGTTGCCACCGCACCGCCTGACTTAATATGGGTAAATAGGCCTTCTGGGCGATGGACCCTAGCCCCACAATCCCCACGCGCAATAGCGCACGATCCTTTTCGATGGCGTTTGCTGATAATCCGATGGGCGTTTGCATGACCTCTCCGGCAACGATGAATGATGAATATAGTTATGATAATAATTCAGCTAGCTGACGCTTTAGCTCCGCAACCTCTTTTTCTAACGATGCAACGCGTTCAACCAAAGCTGGTGGGGCGTCAGGCACCGCATCATCCGCCGTCGCCAATAGTTCACTAGGCTCACCGCTGAACAAATGGCTGTAACGACTTTCACGTTTGCCTGGTTCTCGCGCCAGACGCGCCACAAAGGGACCATCATCCCGCTGTTGCAGACCAGCCAAAACGTTTTCCACTTCTCCCACATCGGCAAACTCATGTAACCGAGTGGCGCGCGTTCTCAATTCACCTGGTGTCTGAGCACCACGCAACAACAACGTTGCGACGACGGCCACTTCTGCGGGGGAAAACTTAAGATCGCCAAATTCCGAATTACAGAAGCGATGCTCATATTTCACGACTCGGTTGCCAAATCCACTCAGCGTACGTAAAAAGTGTTTTTTCACCAAGAGGTCCAACGTTTGCTGAACGTCAATTTCGCTCAGATCCATTACGGGTTCACGATTTGTTTTTTGATTACACGCAGTCGTGACCCCATTTAATGACATAGGATATTGTTCTGGCGTGGTAATTTGTTTTTCCAACATACAGCCAATCACTCTGGCTTCGCGGGCCGTTAACTGATATTTCATCATGATTCCTCAGCGCTGTGGTTTCCAGTCATGGTTGGTCAATACCGTTAAAACGTGATCCTGCCATTTGCCATCAATCAATAAATAATCTTTCGCATAGCCCTCGCGTTCAAACCCTAATCTCATTAATAAATCCCCGCTGCGATGATTATGCGGCATATGGTTAGCCATAATTCGATGCATATGCTGCTGGCGTTGCATATAGCGCAACGCTGGCTGCAATGCTTCATACATCAGGCCTTGCCCCTGCCACTTTTCCCCCAGCGAATAACCAAGGTAACAGGCATGAAAAGCACCGCGCAGCACATTACTGAAATTGGCGACACCAAGGACTTCATTTTCGTTGTGATCCAGCAGCAAAAAATAGTAGGCGCTGCCTTGCTTGTGCATATCACTGATCACACTCAATCGCGCCTGCCAACCCGAAGGATAGCAATGGCTGGCGTCCCGCACAGGTTCCCAGGGCTTAAGAAAATCACGATTTTCCGAATAGTATTCCGCCAAACGCCATGCGTCACGCTCATGGGCCAAACGCACCACTAACCGATCGGTTGTTAAATGAACTTTTGCAGGCGTAGAACGATAACCAAACATCCCTCCCCCCAAATTTCTGTTTGCTCGATAAGTAAAATTCATCGGGGTAAAAAAAATAGATATTCTCTGTAAGCAGAAAATACCGTACGTTGCCGATAACACTTACTATAACCGCATAAATTCTCTGGCGTAAAATCCACTTCGCCGAGTTATTGTCCGATCGAATCAATTATTTTATTTTTTATGCAAAAAATGCTACGCCGATAACGTTAAGTCGATAAAAAAATATTATCCACTAACGGGCTATCCCAAAAAGGAAATAGAGTACAAAATAGCAACGTCTGTTATTTTTCCTCTTTTTTTGTGGTGAAGCATGCCTCTGATGTCGCAAGCTCGGAGCCTGGGCAAGTATTTTTTATTATTAGATAATATGCTGGTGGTTCTGGGATTTTTCGTCGTATTCCCTCTTATTTCCATCCGCTTTGTCGATCAGCTTGGCTGGGCGGCATTGCTCGTTGGTATTGCTCTGGGATTACGTCAGTTTATTCAGCAAGGGTTGGGGATTTTCGGCGGTGCGATTGCTGACCGCTTCGGCGCCAAACCGATGATTATCACTGGCATGTTGTTGCGTGCCTCCGGCTTTGTTTTCATGGCGATTGCAGATGAACCCTGGCTTCTATGGCTCTCCTGCGCACTCTCTGGTTTAGGCGGCACGCTTTTTGATCCCCCAAGAACCGCGCTGGTTATCAAACTGGTTCGTCCGCAGGAACGGGGGCGTTTCTATTCATTGTTGATGATGCAGGACAGTGCTGGTGCCGTCATTGGTGCCCTTATCGGCAGTTGGTTGCTGCAATATGACTTTGAAATCGTCTGCTGGGCAGGCGCAGTGATCTTCGTTTTAGCCGCAGCGCTGAACATGTGGTTGTTGCCCGCGTACCGTATCTCGACGGTGAGAACACCGATACGAGAAGGATTAACCCGCGTGATCCGTGACCGTCGTTTTCTGACTTACGTTTTAACACTAACCGGTTATTACATGCTGGCGGTTCAGGTGTTATTGATGTTGCCCATCATGGTGAATGAAATTGCCGGTACCCCTTCAGCGGTTAAATGGATGTATGCGATTGAGGCATCGCTGTCTCTGACGTTGCTTTATCCCATCGCGCGCTGGAGTGAAAAACGTTTCCGGCTGGAACAACGGCTGATGGCAGGTCTGTTTATTATGTCGGTCAGCATGTTCCCGATTGGCCTGACGACCACGCTGCAATCCTTGTTGATTCTGATTAGCTTGTTTTATATCGGTTCCATCATTGCAGAACCCGCCCGTGAAACACTCAGTGCATCATTAGCGGATGCCCGGGCCAGAGGCAGTTACATGGGATTCAGCCGTCTCGGGCTTGCACTGGGCGGCGCAATTGGTTACAGCGGCGGCGGCTGGTTATTCGATACCGGTCACGCGTTAAATCAGCCAGAACTGCCTTGGTTCATGCTAGGCAGTATCGGCTTCTTAACGCTAGCCGCGCTCTATTGGCAGTTTAATCAACGGCGTATTGAACCCGCCATGCTCGGCGGGCATTAACCGCTCTTATCCAAGCTGCGGGCATATTACAACCCGCAGCTTGGCGTTTCTGTACCACGTTTGTGTCTGAGTTGATCTCCCCGCCAAAGCGCCTCATACTTTCCCAATACATTCAAATGATTGTTATCAATTGCTTTGTTATCGATTATTTGTCGTATGCTTGGACCGCTCACGCGGCCATTGTCCTATACCCGGCGTTATGATGTGGCTAACAATGGGGGTCGCTAGCTGATAGCCGATCTAAGCCAAATGGACAGCGTAAATGAGCAATAAGGATGCGCCAACCACATCAGACCGCGGGTAAATCAGTGAACCAGAGGATAACTAGTATGAAGTTATATATTTACGATCATTGCCCCTACTGTGTGAAAGCACGTATGATTTTTGGCCTGAAGAATATCCCTGTTGAACTGCAAATCTTAGCCAATGATGATGAAGAAACGCCAACGCGGTTGATCGGTCAGAAAATGGTCCCCATCCTCCAAAAAGAGGACGGCAGCCATATGCCAGAAAGTATGGACATCGTTCATTTCATTGATAACTATGATCGGAAACCGCTCCTGACTGGCCCAACCAACCCTGCCATCGCAGCATGGTTACGCAAAGTATCTGACTATACCCCTCGTTTGATTATTCCACGCTTTGCACAAGCGGCATTTGAAGAGTTTGCTTTAGCGTCGGCCCGTCAGTATTTCATTAATAAAAAAGAGGCTCAGTTAGGCAGTTTTGCCGAACACCTTAAGCACTCTCAGGGGCTAATCAAAAAGCTGAACAATGACCTGACGGAACTGGATTCATTGATCGTTCAACCGAATGCCTGCAATGGAGAATTATCGACCGATGACATTCATTTGTTCCCGTTGTTACGGTCCTTGTCGATCGTCATGGGGGTCACGCCACCTTCGCGTGTTGCTAACTATCGTGACAATATGGCTAAGCAGACTCAGGTTACCTTGTTAAGCAGTCTGGCCCAGTAATAGACTGATCCCCCGGCCGCTTCTCAAGGAAGCGGCATGTTATTGCCGGAACGCTCATACGGCTGGGGATGTTTTATCTATTATTTCAGTGCTATCTGATTGGGATGATCGGCACAAGCATACACTCTGTACCAGCATATTGCTGATTGGATAACACTCGTGGAAAAACCGATTGAGGTTAATGTAATGAAGAAATTAGGATTGGCAGCCACAGCCCTGCTGATTGTTTTTACGCTAAGCGCTTGCAATAAACTGACGCAATATACCCTCAGTGAACAAGAAGTTAACGAATACCTGCAACAGCATAACGATTATAAAAAACAGCTTGGCGTACCGGGCGTGGTTGATGCCAATATTGTTCTGACCGAACTTGCCAGCCAGATCGGCAGAAGTGAGCCGGGGAAAGTCACCCTATCAGGCCATGCCAAGGTAGACATCACCTCACTACTTGGTAACCAGACGGCCGACATGAATCTCACGTTAAAGGCACAGCCGGTGTTCGATAAGGCACAGGGAGCCATCTACCTAAAAGACATGGAACTGATCGATTACGCCGTTCAACCTGAAAAAATGCAGACGGTGATCAAGACACTTAGCCCTTACCTAGACCAATCCCTGAAAAGTTATTTTAACCAAAAACCAGTTTATGTTCTGAATGCAGACAAGAGCAAAACTGAAGCATTGGCGAAGAAAATGGCAAAAGGTATTGAGATCAAACCGGGGCAAATTGTCATCTTGTTGACTGATTAATACCTGTTTTCAGCACATAAGCGTGTGCAAAAACGCCATCGCAAACGCTTATGTGGTTTAGCTCTCTTTATTTTTATTCTTCTGCATCTGCCATATCATCAGCACCCTCATCCAACTCATCACGCATTGCTTCCAGTGCTTCACGACAAATGATCGCCAGAGTACGATAAAACACCGTTGTGGCATGGCTTTCAACTTTGCCTAAAAACTGATTGCTCCAGGGGAGCAGATAGTGATCAAACAGCGCAATTTGTGCAGCGGTTTCGTCTTCCTGCGACTGATCCTCCAACCAGGAAGCCGACAACAGTAACAGACCAAAATGATCTACTGGCCCCGCCTTCAACGGCATGCCCCGTGTTTGCAAAAAAGTACGAATATCTGTGTCTTCAGCATCGATATAGGTTGAACGCCATGGTGATACCGCACAATCATCACCACCAAACAACGACTGATAGTCAGCTTCCATTGCTGACAGATCAACATTCTTTTGTAATCTTTCCAGCAACGCATCTTGCTCCAGTGGCCAGTGTTGTTGGAAATCTCCCTTTTTGATGAGGGTAAACACTGGCGCTAAAACCGGATCTTGCGGATGGCGGTAAAACAACGTGCCTAATATGCGGCATACGATAGAAAATTCGTTCATTTAGCTCTCATTAAATTAGTGACAACGTCACAAATTAGCCAATTCAGTAATGGCGGGCTTTCCTCTTTGTTCCAAAAAATCCAGAACTCGTCGAGGTGTTACGTTTAAAATTCTCTCCGGCGGAAAATTTACTTCCTGCAGAATACGTTCGCAGTGGGTAAAATCACCCAAAGAAAAAGCGATATGCGAATCAGAACCTAAAGAAAGCATCCCTCCAGCATCACGTACAGCTTCCGCAATCGCACGGCAGTTTGGCTCACTCCCTTTACGAGAATGCATAAAAGATGAGTTATTCAGTTCCAGCGCAACATGATATTTAGCAGCCGCTTCAGCGATAGCACAAATATCAACAGGGAATTTTGGGTTGCCGGGATGGCTAATAATATGTGCGTCACCCTTCGCCATCGTAGCAATCATCGCTTCAGTATGAATATCTTTGTCCTGGGGTGGAAAAACCGGTTCATGAAATCCAGCGATAATTAAATCGACCTGATCTAGCATAGGGCCAGTGCAATCAATCTCACCTTGTCTGTTTTTAATGTTCGCTTCAATTCCACGTAAAATCCCCACGCCATCGACCAATCTTGGCCAAACGCGCATATTCATAAAATGCCAATAGTGCGGCGCATCCGCCATATCCGGACCATGATCCGTGATGGCAAACAGACGGATACTTTTTTTCTTTGCCTCCGCGATATAGTCATGCAGAGTGCTGTATGCGTGAGTACTGGCGACGGTGTGCATATGTAAATCGACGGGATACATAATTTCTCCTGAGTCAGCATGTAACCGATAGCATAACATCTCTGGGAATAGCACACAGCAACCGTACGTAACGTACAATCAAAGGTTAACAAAATAGAAATATTACTTTCGTAAAAAGAAGGATGCTTCAGTACGTAAAAAGGGATAAATGGCGAGTAAAGCATCAAATTGCATTAAGTTTAACTAAACGTACAAATCGGGGCAGAAGTTTGTTGACGCTGTGGCACAATTTTCCTACATTAGCGCCGTCCCAACACAAGATGCTGGCGACCACGGTGAGGTGTCCGAGAGGCTGAAGGAGCACGCCTGGAAAGTGTGTATACGTGAAAACGTATCGAGGGTTCGAATCCCTCCCTCACCGCCATATTTTTGATAAGATCGATCAACTGGTTCGTTTTTTGATTTTATCTTGCATAACGGAATACATCAAAAGTTCGCTTCGGCGGACTTTTTTGTGAAATCCGGCATCTCTTGCATTAAGCTAATTTTTTCTGAACCGTAGCCAAACCAACTAGATTGTGACGACGGCTATTTCTGGCTGAGTGGTTGAGAAAAAATTGAATAGGGCATTCCGAAATTCTCACATGTTTTCAAAATAACGATGATTACGTGCATGCTTATTCGTCTTATCACCTTGATATACTCTACCATCATTCAGTTTATACCCGTCATACTTCAAGTTACATGTGCGTTGGCTGCGCTCACTCACCCGAATCACTTACTCAAGTAAGCTCATCGGGATTAGATGAGAGACATCCTGTCTCTCACCGGAGGCCAGCCAAAGGCTGGTCAAATTCGTTCCCGACGAATTTGTCCTTCGCTTGCCGCCTTCCTGAAACTTGAATTATTTTGGGTATATCTATAACCATCGAGATAACGGGCTCTCTTTTAGATATTTATTTAATAACTCTTTATCGATGATATCTTTCTCAATAACCGGACGTAGTATTTCTTCCAAAATCTCAAAATCTTCTTGGCATCCAGTATTATTCAAAAGAAGCTTTAATGCATTCTCGACAAATAATATTTCCCCACAAGAATGAGCATCCAAGATAAAATCAATAATTTTTGATTTTATCCTCTTATTCTCAATATAGTTATCTTCATCAGAAAAAGTAGGCTTATCATAAGATGAACTCAGTTCGTCAGATAAATAAATAAGCTGTGAATTAAAGTCACTCTTCATTCTATTATTTTACATATTTTAGTTGATACAGTATTACTTTTCACCCTGGAATCCCTCAGTAAAATTTTTTCCATTTTCGAATAACAATTATAAACTGGACCAAAAAACATCATTTTTACTCCCTACAAATCGTTCCAGATTGCCAGGACGAGTTTTTTGGTTATTTAAAAACAGCGTTCCGACACCTCTACAAAAAAGACAGAAATCCGATGATATGCATTCAATATTGTTCAAATCAGACTCACTTGTCATCGCGTAAACCTTTCCATTTTTCAGGTCTAACAAAATAGAATAGGGATCGTTGTACGTCACAAGAAGAAAATTATCAGGCCGTTTACCAGCCCCCCACCACTGTGTTAAATCATTCTCATTGTTTAATTCAAAAATCTTTTCTAAATAACTACCACCATTACCAAAAACAAAACTGCCAAGAGAAAAATCATTCAAATTATACTTTAAAATAAAATCCTTAAACTTGTTATGTAATTTAACATTTAGCTTATTTTCTAAATCAGAAATTTCGTCAACTGACGCTCCGCCACTTTTCATGATAAAGCTCTCCATTTCCCCATCAAATGGCGAGAATTTTTCATGTAATTTAAACGCTATTTCTGATAATTCCAGTAGCATAGTAATTTCCTTATTCGTATACCAAGTTGCCCTACTGACTAATACATCTTCCCTAGAATAGGGGTTCTGTGCGTCTCTACCCACTGCACCAGCGGTCGTAAATTTTTTCGTTTTGCTCCACGCTGTTCTCCACACCGCTATTCCTTCCGAACGGTACTGCCTGCGAAGATGACAGAAGCCCCTCACGCCCCTGCGAATTCTACGACTAAATGCATCGTCACGATACCGAAAATCCTCTGTTCCATCACCATCACTCGTAGATGAGATACCGATATCTTCATATAGTGCTCGAACCTGATGGTCATAACAGCATTCATGACTCTCATAACTAATTGCATCTATTGATAAATATTGTTATAAGGCATTTGTTTTATACAACACAAATGGAATTAATTAACGATGCGCTACTTATCAAAGGATAACATCATGCATCATGCTAAGTTTTATGGTTATTGCGCTTGTCTAATATGTAGTCTTGTTTTCAGCGGTACAGGTTATGCAGCAAGTTTCGACTGTGATAACGCGAATGATAAAATCACTAATGCAATATGCAATAATGATGAGTTATCCTCGCTAGATGAGGAAATGAGCAGTTTATATTTTAACCTCAAAAAAGATCCCGCTATCGCTACTGATGAATTTATCGTCATGCAAAAAGCGTTTCTAAAAAAAAGAAATGCATGTGTACGTGACAAAGATCTGTCAGAATGCCTATTAGACAGCTATCTCAATATTATCGACGTATATCACAAAATACCCAAAAGTGTGGATGTTAATGAATTCGAGTTTAATACTCACATTAAAAAGATTTATTTCAGATTGGATATAACCCACCCTGATTGGCCCTATCTTACCGAAGTTCATATGAGAACCAAAGGCTGTGACTCAGGATCGTGGTGTGAGTCTGATGGTTATCTTATCGTTAAAGATCCCGTAACAGAATTAATTACCCAAGTAATTTACTTGCCACATGCCTTTGTTTCTACAGATCATACTAGTGTACACAAAGCGTCTGTTGGGTATAATCCAGATTCATACAATAATAGTCAAACAGCTATCTTTAATAAAGAGAAAGATGGCAATATATATCTCACCATTCCCTGTAAGTTCCCCAAATATAGAGCCGAAGAAATATATTTCTTTCAATATACAGGAAACAAATTACAGTTCCTTGTAAATAGAAGCGACTGTGTGAAACCAGGATACTAATGAGTTGGAAAACCAATGAGCATAAATAAAATTATATTGTCATTTCTATTTATACTATCAAATAGTGCACAAGCTATTGTTTGCTCAACAGCGAGTAGCAATGTTGAGAAAATGATATGTTCGTCAACACCGTTGATGCAATTGGATACGGCATTAAACAAATGGTATAGCGAAGTAGAGAAATCACAAATCATCCCTAGTGCACTTCATTCTGAAGAAAAAATCTGGTTGCAACAAAGAAATCAATGTACTGACGAATCCTGTTTGATCGCTTCATACAAGTTAAGGCTTTCTCAGTTAAGGGAGATCGAACGTTACAGCAGTGCCAAAACGGTAGCAAGCAGTATAGAATACGTCGTAAAGACGCAGAGCCTGCCATACTCATCAGAGGGAAATGCTATCTCTGTCACGGGCTCTGAATATTCCCTTCAGGCAAAAGAGTGGATATACAAACCGTTTTATACACAAGAAGAACGTCTAAAACTGCTAAAGAAACTAAAAGAAATCGATCAGGGAGCCAGTAACGAAACTCGAATAGAAAAACTTATCGGCGGTTTTTCTGCTAATAATACTTTTTATTTCTATTTTCTCCATTATAACGGTGTTCATTATAATGACGCCAGAGAGAGAAAATCTTTCCGTACCTGGCAATTAGTCCAGATATCAGAACAAGGTGACGTTAAAATTGTAGATAGCAGCAATGATGAAAATAAACCGAAAGGATCGGAGGCTAACTATCGGCTTAATACCTTCAATATGGATACCGAAGGAAATATACATTTCATCAACAACACGAATGCACGTCCAACCTTAAAAAGGTGGTCAGCAACGCAACAAAAACTTGAAACACTCTCCGATGAAGAACTGACTGAATACCAGAACAATAATATCAAAAAAGGAACATGGTCATGGGAAGGTGAATGTGAGGATGTCAAATGCAAAAGCAGAATGGGGAAAAATGGTTCGGCGCATTTTGCATTACACTATCCGGGGACGGTAAGAAAAAATCCAAAGGATAACTACACTAGTTATGGTGCTGACTTTGCAGACAGTTTATTTTATATAAAACCAGACGGCGGCGTTCATACCATATTAAAAGAAAATAACAATAACAGAAACACGTGGTATTTATTTTCTGAACCAACATGTACAGAAAACAACGGATGTTATTTTATTAATCATCATGGTATGGCTGGTGTTTGGCAAATTAATCAACAAGAAAAAATGTTAACACATATTACATCGCTAAGCCGAATAGAGGAAATAGCGGCAACTCGCCAGAATGAGAAAGATTATATTTTTATGCTCTTTGATTCAACAGATACAATCTATGTCGCGACAGAGGATAGCATGTCGGAAGATGAATAACTAGGAGTACAAAAGCCTCCGCATACGCGGAGGCGTTCCCTCATTGTGACAAAGCGCGTTAAGCGGTAACCGCCTTGTCCTCCATGGCTTGTCGCCAACCTCCCAACCAGTAGGACCGGGCGTTTATTGATTGATAGGGACAAAGTTCCCTCGGCCTGCCGGAAATACCTGCTTGATAACCGCGTGAATGGGCTCTTTCGAGGCGATCGCGTTTCTGTCTCTTCATGCCTTATTTCCCTCATTATTTATCTGGTGGAAAGAAAACAATGATTACTTTATAAGCAATCACAGACTATCAATAACCATTCTGCAACCAAAGGTCAAGCCGCAAAATTCACGCCAATGTCATATTTGTGATCTATAAATGAGAGTTTTCTTCAGAAAAAAATGAAGCAAGAACTAACGCCTTGAAAAATAAAAAACCTCTGAAAGAAGCATAACTTTCAGAGGTCAATGTCGATAACGCGATGATGATTAAACCATTAATGGTTAATCAGACGACTACAAACCGGACCGAGTAACAGATTGCGCGATAGCGACGCCCACCTGTTGCCAACCCTGTGCCAACGTTTTCACTAACGCTTCATAGCCATCTTCCGTTTGCGGTAACACCACGTTGAAAGGACGCTTTATCACCTTATCAGCGCGGCTTAGCACCCACTCCCCACGTATTACTACTTTTCCATCATAGCGCCCATGAAACGCGGTTATGGTCACATTAAGTACGGCCTGTTCGCCGCCATGAGGTTGGGTTGTGACGATCCAACCAGCCATGTTGTTCCCCAACTCGGTGACCAGCGCTTGTTGGAGTTGCTGATCAAGCGGGCTTGCCCATAAATTATCGCTGGCAATAGCGTATTGAACATCACTGGTTTGATAAACCACGCCTTGATTTCCCAGATAATCCGCGACACCAACATGCTCAAGCCATAATTGCCCCGAGGGTGAAACTGCCGTATGTGATGTTTCCGTTGCTGGTATGACCGGTAGCTGATAGTAAGATTTTTGCGGGCTGCTGCTACAAGCACTCAGCAACAGCACCATGCTCAAAGTCCATATTTTCATCATTATTTCGCCCTCTTCGGCTGGGGATCGTTGCCAGTCGGTGCTTCAAAAATCAATGCATTACTCTTCTCATTTAACGTTCTGAGCACAGGCTGTAGTTCACGCAAGACCTGATCCAAACGCTGCATATCCGCCACCATTTTATTGTACGCTGGCGATCCAGGCTGGAATCCTTTCATACTGCGATTTAACTCACGTAAGGTCTGCTGCATATCCTGCGGTAAATTCTGCATGGCTTTGCTGGACGTAATCTGATTAAGCGATGCCAGTGTTTTTTGCATTTCACGCAACGTCGCCTGACTTTCTGCCAACGTCTGCGTAGCTTCGGTTATCATAGGATTGAGCGGTAAATCATTAACCTTATCAAGCACGGCCATCAACTTTTGCTGAATCTGAGAAAGGCCACCATCGATCGTAGGCAAAACCGGATAACCATCGACGCTGACCAATCTTTGGTTCCTTTTTTCCTTGGGGTAAAAGTCGAGGTCAATATATAACGCGCCAGTCAACAAGTTGGCCGATTTTAATGCTGCCCTCAAACCAAGCGGTTGCGCTTCTCTTAGATGCTGTTCGAAATCGAAATTTCCACCTACTTTTTTCTCAAATCGATCGGGCTCAATACGGATTAAAACAGGAATGCGGTAATCATCATCAAGATCTTGCTGTAAGTTCTTAGGAAAAAATGGCGCTTCCGCCACAGTCCCTAAACGAATACCACGAAATTCAACCGGCGCACCGACCTGCAACCCACGAATTGATTCACTAAAGAAGACGAGATATTCCTTGTATTCGGTATAGAGCGAATCCTGAATACTACGTTGGCTATCAAACAGTCGATACTGCGCATGTTGCTCCACCGGACTCCCCAGTTCCCAACCCGCAGGCACATCAAAACTGACGCCACCACTGAACAAGGTCGCCAGCGATCCCATTTCTACCCGCATTCCCTGTGCAGACATATCAAACGCAACACCGCTATCTTTCCAGAAACGAACATTTGAGGTAACCAGACTGTCATAAGGTGCGGCGATAAAAAGCTGATAACGCATTTTGCGCGCTTTCGGATCAAATTCGCTGGTTTCAACCGACCCCACCCGATATCCCCGGAACAAGACAGGATCACCCGCATTCAGTTGACCAGACTGTTCACTATCCAGAATAACCCGCATTCCCTTTGCATCCGGCGACGCCAAAGGTGGGGAATCCAGTAACGCAAACTCCCTCTTTTCCTCTTTATGAGAACCCGGTTGAAGCTCAATATAAGCACCGGATAACAGCGTTCCCAACCCGGAAACGCCCTCACGACCAATCTGCGGTTTCACAACCCAGAAAGCCGAATCCTGCTTTAACAACTTATCCATGCCATCATGCATTCGAGCTTTGATTTCAACCTGATGCAGATCGTCACTCAACACGACACTCTCAACAATACCGACATCAACACTGCGGCTCTTTATCAGCGTTTTCCCCGCCTCAATGCCCTCTGCATTACTGGTCACCAGTGTGATTTGCGGGCCTTGATGACTGAAATGATAAAATAATATCCATGCGCCAATCAGTACCGTCACGATCGGCACAATCCAGACTGGCGACCAGCGTTTAATCGTTTCTACATCCGCTACGGCGTATTTATCTTTCGTCAACGGAAGACTCCTTATTCAATGCATCACCACGACGATCCCACAATAAACGGGGATCGAAAGCCATCGCCGCGAACATGGTCAAGATCACGACAGCAGCAAACAATACTGCTCCCACGGCGGGATAAATACTCATTAACTGACCGATTCTGACTAACGCAGAAAGTACAGCGATAACGAACACGTCAATCATTGACCAACGCCCGACAAATTCGACAATTTCGTATACGACATGCATCCGTTCGCTATCGCGTTTACCGTTACCATTGGCCTCCCAGCATAACCAACCCAACGCCAACATTTTCAATGACGGCACCATAATACTGGCAACGAAAATCACCATTGCGACGGGATACGAACCACTACTCCATAGTAGGATAACGCCAGACATAATGGTCGATCCCATGCGATCGCCCAGCGCTTCCGTCACCATGATTGGCATGAGATTTGAGGGGATATAGAGAAAAATAGACGTAATCAGCAAGGCCATTGTCCATTGCAGACTGTGCTTGCGCCGAGCATGCCCACGGCTATGGCAGCGTGGGCAGATTCGTTGATGCTCAGGCAAAATGGCGGTGCAGCACGAGCATGATCGAAAACCTTGCGACAACCCACTAATCCCGGGTTGAGGCACTGCCGGTAACACTGGTGGAGAGACAATATCATTCCATAACCAACGACGTTCAAGGCTTTGAAATGTCAGTAGCTGTAAGAGACAGAACAACACAAACGGGACAAAACTACTGCCAATACCAATGTCGCCATACGCCATGAGTTTAACAAAACTAACGAGAACGCCAGCCAGGAAAATCTCAGCCATTCCCCAGCTTTTAAGGTGGAAAAGCATTTTTCCCATCGCTTTCTTCAGCGCGAGTGGCAGAGAAATAGGCCAACACAGCAGAACCACTGTCACCATGCAGAAAGCGGGAACAAGTTGGACGAATAACATAAACAGACTGGCAACGCTGACGTAATTATCCGTTACCATCACTTTAGGGATTTCAGACAGACTGATCTCACTGGTAATACCCGCAACGCGCATGTATACGAATGGAAACAAATTCGATAGCACCAGCATAAATAATGCACTCAGCGCATATCCAATAGGACGCTTACGGGGTTCAGTCTGGTGACTGGTTAGTGTCGTTTTGCATTGTGGGCACACCGCTTTTTGTCCACGCGACAATGTAGGTAACGCCACCAACAGGTCACACTGCGGACAGAGCATGTAATCATCATGCTGATGCTCACGACACTCAGCGCCACAACTCTGTTGTTTATGAGCATGATGGTTATGAGCATGATGGTTATGAGCATGGCCTTTATGAATATCGTTATGAGCACACACCAACAGCCTCCTTGTAGAGCGCATCTGACGCTACATCAATGGCAACACCGGGCCATCTAGACGATACTCATCGTGGTTTAAAACCGAGGTAACATGCCGATATAAAAAACACCTGCACGTTACCGTCAATTTTTCCCTTAAATAGGAAGCGGCATATAATCAGCCATTCCTCTGTGCTTCCAGTGCTTCCCAGCGTTCAAAATCAGATTCCAACGTTTTTTCCGCTTCTGCTAACGCATTCAAAACTCGCTGTGTCTCTTCATGTGGGCGACTGAAAAACCCGGCGTCACTCATTTGCGCTTGCAGGTTATTGATCTCCTGCTCCAATTGCTCGATCTTTAACGGCAACTGTTCCAATTCGCGCTGCTGGTTATAGCTTAGTTTACCTGTATTCTTTTTAGCGTGCTGTGCGGTGTGAGCCGATGGTGCCGCTGCCACCGTCGTTGCAGAGGAAGATGACGTGCGTAACGGTATGGATTCCGCCCGTTGCTGCTGCGCATCATAATACCCACCGACATAACGGGTTATTTCACCGTTGCCAGAAAAAATCCAGCACTCGGTGACTGAATTATCAACAAATTGACGATCGTGACTGACCAGCAGCACCGTTCCCTGGTAACCATCAATGAGTTCTTCCAGTAATTCCAGCGTTTCTACATCCAGATCGTTAGTTGGCTCATCAAGAATCAACAGGTTACTGGGTTTCAGGAATAATCGAGCCAACAATAAACGGTTACGTTCTCCTCCCGATAACGCCTTCACCGGTGTCATGGCGCGTTTCGGATGAAACAGAAAATCTTGCAGATAGCCAAGCACATGGCGTGGACGACCATTCACCATGACTTCCTGTTTGCCTTCCGCCAGGTTATCCATCACCGTGCGTTCTGGATCGAGTTCGGCACGATGCTGATCGAAATAGGCGACTTCCAGCTTCGTCCCGCAGTGTACTCGTCCACTTGTTGGCGTCAGCTCACCCAGCATCAATTTCAATAACGTGGTCTTACCACAGCCATTCGGCCCGACTAATGCGATTTTATCGCCACGCTGTACTTGAGCAGAGAAATTGCGTGCCAGCACCTTATTATCGATCTGATAGTTAACCTCTTCCAGTTCGAATACGATCTTGCCGGATCGGGCGGCTTCTTCTACCTGCATTTTGGCCGATCCCATGACCTCACGACGCTGCGAACGTTCATGCCGCATCGCTTTTAGTGCCCGCACTCGACCTTCATTACGGGTTCGACGCGCCTTGATCCCTTGACGGATCCAAACTTCCTCCTGCGCCAGTTTCCGGTCAAACTCCGCATTTTGTAATTCTTCTACTCGTAAAGCCTCTTCTTTTCCTTCCAAATATTTATCGTAATTTCCAGGCCAGGACACGAGCTTTCCGCGGTCGAGATCGACAATACGCGTCGCCATGTTGCGAATAAATGAACGGTCATGAGAAATAAAGACAATGCTGCCCTGAAAAGTTTTCAGGAAGGTTTCCAGCCAGTCGATCGTCTCAATATCCAGATGGTTGGTCGGTTCATCCAGCAGTAAGACTTTCGGGGCGCTAACCAATGCGCGCCCCAAGGCAGCCTTACGTAACCAGCCACCCGATAATGAAGCCAGCGGCGCGTCGGCATTCAATTCAAGCTGTTCCAGCACTTCGTGAATGCGACTCTCCAGTTGCCACAACCCCTGATGCTCCAGAACATCCTGCAACTTAGCTAACTGGTTCAGATTCTTTTCACAGGGATCACTCTCTACCAGACGCAACATGGCATGGTAATCCTTCAGATAACCCGCTTGTGCGGCGACCCCTTCGGCGACAAAATCAAAGACGCTGCCCGCCACGTCACGGGGAGGATCCTGTTGTAAACGAGCAACAATCAGATCCTGTTCATAGGTAATGCGGCCATCATCCAGCGGGATCTCTTTGGCCAAAATTTTCAGCAGGGTCGATTTACCCGCGCCGTTACGTCCAACCAAACAAACGCGTTCATTCTCTTCGATATGAAGTTCGGTGTTATCCAACAGCGGCGCGTCGCTGAACGACAGCCACGCACCTGAAACACTGATTAAAGACATCGGTTACTTTTCCTCACCGGCATGTGTCAGCAGCCAGCAGTTATGAATTTGACGATTACGAGCAAAATCCTGTGATTGAGTCTGTGCGGTAACTTCTTTCGTGTTCAGCCCCAGCGCGGCCAGACCAGCGCTATCCATCTGGAAGCCGCGTTTGTTATTCGAGAACATGATGGTGCCGCCACGACGCAGCAGACGCTTAAGATCTTTCATCAGCGCCAGATGATCGCGCTGGACATCAAACGAGTCTTCCATCCGTTTTGAGTTAGAGAAGGTCGGTGGGTCGATGAAGATCACATCGAACTGTTCATTCGCATTATGCATCCATGACAGGCAATCCGCTTGAATCAGACGATGTTGACGTCCGGTCAGGCCATTCACCCGCAGGTTTTTCTCCGCCCATTCCAGATAGGTACGTGACATATCAACGGTGGTCGTAGAACGTGCGCCACCCAACCCGGCATGAACACTCGCTGTACCGGTATAGGCAAACAGATTGAGAAAATCTTTGCCACGGCTCATCTCACCTAGCATTTTACGGGCGATACGGTGATCGAGGAACAAACCGGTATCGAGGTAGTCGGTCAGGTTGACCCACAGCTTGGCGCCAAACTCTTCCATCAGCAGGAAGTCGCCTTTCTGCGCCAGTTTTTCATACTGGTTTTTGCCTTTCTGACGCTCGCGCGTTTTCAGCACCAAGCGATTCGAGGGTAATTCCAGCACGCTCAGCGTCGCATTAATCACATCAAACAAGCGCTGACGCGCCTTCTGGGCATCGACGGTTTTCGGCGGTGCGTACTCTTGTACAACCACCCAACTGCCGTAGCGATCGACCGCGACATTATATTCAGGCAGATCGGCATCATAGAGGCGGTAACATTCAATGCCTTGCTGCTTCGCCCATTTCTCCAGCTTGCGTAAGTTTTTACGCAGTCGGTTAGCAAAGTCTTCCGCGATTTGTCCTGCGGATTCACTCTGCGTTTCTGCCAGTTGGTAATTCTTCTGGACGCAGTCCAATGGGCCATTTTTCGCCTTAAATTGACGTTCAGCACGCAATTGCAGACAGCTCAGCAGTTCCGGCGACGCACTAAACAGGGAGAGTTGCCAGCCGCCAAAATCACTTTTCATCTTGCGCCCCAGCATATTATGCAGGGCAATCAGCGCAGGCTCGCTTTCCAAACGTTCGCCATAAGGCGGGTTGCTGATGACCGTACCTTTCGGACCTTCCGGCAAGGGATTCTGGAGCTGTGCCGCATCCTTTACGCCGAAAGAAATCAGTTCGGCCACGCCTGCACGACGTGCGTTGGCTTTGGCAATGTCAATCACCCGGCGGTCATTATCCGATCCGAAGAAGCGAGAGGTCGTTGCCTGCAAGCCTTGACGGGCACGCACTTGTGCTTCCGCCGTCACCTCGCGCCACAGTTCGGCGTCGTGTTTTAACCAGGCGTTAAATCCCCAGTGCGTACGATGCAAACCGGGTGCGCGATCGGCTGCCATCATCGCCGCTTCGATCAGCAACGTTCCGGAACCACACATAGGATCGACCAGCGGCGTGCCGTTTTGCCAGCCGGAGCGTAATACAATCGCTGCCGCCAGATTTTCTTTCAGCGGTGCCAACCCTGCCAGATCGCGGTAACCGCGTTGATGCAACCCTTCGCCGCTTAAATCCAGCGAGACACTCGCCGTGTCACGCTGTAAAAAGACGTTAATACGAATATCCGGCTGCTGCTTTGCCACATCGGGCCGCTGTCCGGTTTTGCGCGTGAAGCTATCCACAATCGCATCTTTGACTTTTAACGCGCCGTACTGGCTGTTGCGGATATCTTCATTGGTGCCGGTAAAATGCACGGCAAAGGTTTTATCGGTGCTGAAGACCGTCGACCAGTCAATCGCCTGCACGCCCAGATACAAATCCAGATCGCTGTGTACCTTGAATTCATTCAACGGCAGCAGAATGCGCGACGCCAGACGGCTCCACAGCAGGCTCTGGTACATCAGGCGGTTATCACCCTCAAAATGGACACCACCCTGCACCACTGTACAGGACTGCGCACCCAATGATTCGAGTTCGCTTTTTAATAACTCTTCCAGTCCCCGCGCCGTGCTGGCAAACAAAGCATTCATGTTGTCACTATCACCAAAAAATGTAAAAACGGACTATACCCTAAATAATTCACGTTGCGTGAAGGCGACAACCGCAGGAATCCCCAGGAGCTTACATAAGTAAGTGACTGGGGTGAGTAAGGGCAGTCAACGCACAAGCAACTTGAAGTATGACGGGTATAGAAAAAGAAATTGAGGCGCATTATAGCTAATCCCAGACGCTTGTCATAAAGTTGCCGTTTTACTTTGGCGAGAAACAGGTCAGTGATTGGCGTAACGCGGCTTTATATTCATCCGATAAAATCGATGCGGGGTTTGCAATTGTCCTATGCTATGGCATCTGCCAGCGGTTTGGCGAACGATCGCGCCTTCATGGTTACCGAACCTGATGGAACCTTTATTACCGCTCGCCAGTACCCTCAAATGGTGCTGTTTACACCGGCATTGCTACCGGATGGATTGTTTATTGCCGCACCGGATGGCCAAACCACCACCATTCGTTTTGCCGACTTCACCGCAGCACCGCAGCCGACAGAAGTGTGGGGAACACATTTTACGGCGCTTGTCGCCCCAGATGCTATCAATATCTGGCTGAGCCACTATTTTCAGCGCACCGTCCAACTGCGCTGGGTGAGCAATGAACCATCTCGACGGGTGAAGCATTATCCAGACGTGCCTTTGGCATTTGCTGACGGCTATCCGTTCCTGTTAATTAATGACGCGTCATTTCAGGCATTACGCCAGCGCTGCCCTGCCGGCATTAAAATCGAACAGTTTCGCCCCAATCTAGTGGTGACGGGGGCGGAAGCCTTTGCCGAAGATAGCTGGAAGACCATTCGTATTGGCGAGATTATTTTTGACGTCGTCAAACCTTGTAGTCGCTGTATTTTCACCACGGTCAGCATCGAACGTGGCCGTAAACATCCGTCAGGGGAGCCACTGGCAACGCTGCAATCGTTCCGTACTGCCGAAAACGGCGACGTTGATTTTGGGCAAAATCTGGTCGCCAGAAATACGGGCATCATTCGCGTAGGCGATACACTGGAAGTGTTGGCAACCAAACCGCCACGCCCTTACGGTTCTGGTCAGGTAGTCGAAAGTCTTACCGTTCCCGAAAAAAGCGAACAGGCCGTCACCCTCCACTATCAGGGAAAAGTATTACAAGGGAACAATCAGCAGATTTTACTAGAACAGTTGGAGCAACAAGGCATTCGCGTCCCCTACTCTTGTCGTGCAGGACTGTGTGGTTGCTGTAAGTTGACGCTAGTCAGCGGAGAGGTTTCCGCATTGAAGCAAAGTGCTATCAGAGAAAACGGTGAAATTCTTAGCTGTAGCTGTATTCCGCAGAGTGATCTTCATTTGCAGTAGTCGAAAACAAGCCACCACACACACGTGCGACTTGATGTATGACGGGTATATATTGGGATTTAGACGACCTTGGCATACTCAAATGCCGACGTGCCTTCACCTAATGCATTTTCCCACTCAGCGCTATTCTGAATAGCAGCAGGCATTAACCTGTCGTGCATGATTTTTATGGCGTCACCCAGCACCATCGTTTTCCCGCTCAGTGAAAGCTGTTCTTGCGCCAGCAGACAGAGACAGGCTTTATCCCCTGCTTCCGCTACCAGAAAACAGGCCGTTTCATGGGTTTCGGTTAACTGCACCTGAACGATATCTCCCGTCTGAGGTAAATACGCCACGGCGTTCGGCTGTTGGATGAAATGCCAGCTTTTCGGCATCAACGGTTTAAGGAAGCGACTCGCTACTAATGCGTTCAACACCAATTCGCCTTGAAGGTCACGATGTAATGCTACCTTCTGGCATTTATCGTTATAGGTAAAAAATAACGCGGCGTCATCAACACAAAATGCACATTCATTGAACGCATCCGGCGTTAACATTTTAGACGGAAAGCGAGAACGGAATAACATGCCATTAGCCAGATCTAACATCAGGCGATCGTGTTCGGTATCAAAATACCAGCGCCAGTTATCGTCAGGTTTTAACTTCATATTATTTACCCTTCGCTTTCATCATAGAAATATCAGAAATGGTTGATTGTGTTTTCGCATATTGCGATAATGCGTATCGGTATAAACTTAGACACCATCAAAGTAAGGCTGTCTATTGATAGATTATTTATGCAAACGAATAAAATATAGACTAGCCGGGGGAATAAATAAACCCCCGGAGATAAATGAAAGGCAGAAAAGATTAAATATGTGTAACGATATCCTTTATCAGACCCGGTCCACGAAAAATGAAACCGGAATAGATCTGAATCAACGTTGCACCTGCATCTAATTTTTCACGAGCCGCCATCAACGAATCAATACCACCGACACCAATAATAGGCAGACGACCGGACAATTCCTGAGATAAACGACGAATAATTTCCGTGCTGTGCAGTTGTAAAGGTCGACCGCTTAATCCACCAGTTTGCCCACAATGATTTAATCCCTGGATCAATTTTCTATCGAGCGTGGTATTCGTCGCAATCACACCATCAATATGATGGCGAACTAAACTATCAGCAATCTGGATCAATTCAGCCTCGGTAAGATCCGGCGCGATCTTCACGGCAACAGGCACATACTTCTGATACTTATTCTGTAATTCAGTTTGTTTATTCTTTATTGATTGTAAAAGATCGTCCAGCGCATCCCCATATTGCAGGCTACGTAATCCTGGCGTATTGGGTGAAGATATATTGATCGCAATATAACCGGCGTGTGGATAAACCTTGTCCATACAGATCAAATAATCGTCCTTGCCTTGTTCGACTGGCGTATCTTTATTCTTACCAATATTAATCCCTAATACGCCACCGAAACGCGTCTTTTTGACATTCTCAACCAGGTAATCCACACCCTTATTATTGAAACCCATTCGGTTAATTAGCCCTTCAGCTTCAACAATCCTAAATAGCCTTGGTTGGTCATTGCCTGGTTGCGGGCGCGGCGTAACGGTCCCTACTTCTATAAATCCAAAACCCATTGCGCCAAGGGCATCGATGCATTCACCATCTTTATCAAGACCGGCAGCTAACCCAAGTGGATTTTTAAATGACAACCCCATGCAGTTGACGGGTTTGGTAGGAACAGACTGACGAACGAGGAATTCAAATGGCGTGTTGGTGATGCGGCGTAATTGCTGAAAAGTGAATTCATGTGCTCGTTCTGGATCGAGCTGAAATAACGCCTTCCTGATAACGGGATAGAACATATCGTCTCCTGGGATCCCAATCGCAAATAAACAAAGTCAGAATACGGTTTCGCGCACGGCGGTGATGGTAATTCTATCGCGACGGAAAGTAAAACGTTTGTCTGCGCCTGAAATCACAAGGTAAATAAGCACAATGCCCGCAAGCGAGCATTGTGCTTAATGTAAGAAAACAGTTAAACGTTTCTTTAATCTTGCAACGCTTTACCGATCTTTTCGAATAGATCGCCAGATAGGTCCTTCAGTGCCTTTAACTGTTCCAATGCTTCTCGCATCAATCCCTGACGCTTCACATCATAACGTTTCAGACGAATTAATGGTTCGATCAACCGGGCGGCAACCTGTGGATTGCGCGTATTCAGATCGATTAGGATCTCCGTCAAGAAACGGTAACCACTTCCGTCTTCTGCATGAAAAGCCGAAGGGTTCGATGACGCAAACGCCCCTACTAGCGCACGCAGGCGATTAGGGTTATTGAGACTAAACGAACGGTGGTGTAGGAGAGAACGAACGCGCTCCATGACATCCACTGCCGGACTGGTCGCCTGCAACATAAACCACTTGTCCATCACCAGCCCATCCTGATGCCATCGCTCGTCAAATTCAGATAACAGTGCTTCATAACACGTTAACTGGGCACTCACCGCCGCAGACAGCGCCGCCAAAGAGTCGGTCATGTTATCAGCCTGAGCGAACTGCGTAGTCACCAGCTTATTGGCCTGGACCTCATCGCCAAATGCCAGATAGTATAAGCACACATTACGCAGCGCACGTTTTCCCATATCTGCATGTTCGATCTGATAGTGAGTTGCATGATTCGCGTGATAAACCGCTAGCCATTCATCCGCCATTTCTTTCGCCATCGCTCGCACGATACCATCCCGTACCGCAGCGATTGCCGTAGGATCGATAATATCGAACCATTCCGCGATCTCATTTTCACTAGGCAATGTCAGAATTTGGGATGCCAGCATTGGATCCAGTGTTTCATCCAACACAATTCCCCTAAACGCATCCACAACATGCATCGGTACAGAAAGCGGCTGTTTTTGCTGATAGCGAGAAACATTCAGACGAATGTAATTCGCTAAAAGGCTTTGTGCCGCATCCCAACGCGAAAATGCATTACTGGCGTGACGCATAAGGAATGTCAGTTGAGCATCACTCCAGACATAATTCAATTTTACCGGCGCAGAAAACTCGCGTAATAAAGAAGGAACGGGACGGCAAGGCACCTGATCGAAAATGAACGTCTGCTCAGATTCCGTGATATTTAATACCGAGGAAAGCAACTGCTCCTCTTTCTGTAACGGAATCACCTGCCCTTGCTGATCGTACAGCTCAATATCCAATGGAATATGCAACGGCAACTTAGGTTGCTTATCGGCACCGACTGGCGTTGCCTGGCTAACGCTCAATAAATATTGCTGCGTTTGCGGATCATAATCATCATGGACGGTTAACACTGGCGTACCCGATTGGCTATACCAGCGGCGGAACTGCGTGAGATCAACACCAGACGCGTCTTCCATCGCCTGCACAAAGTCATCACAGGTTGCCGCGCTGCCATCATGGCGCTCAAAATAAAGCCGCATTCCGCTCTGAAATTTTTCTTCACCCAATAAGGTATGCATCATCCTGATCACTTCTGATCCTTTTTCATACACGGTCAGGGTATAGAAATTGTTCATCTCTATGACCTGATCGGGACGAATCGGATGAGACATCGGGCCAGCATCTTCGGCAAATTGGGCACCGCGCATCACACGAACATTATCAATACGGTTCACCGGGCGCGACCCCAAATCAGAACTAAACTCCTGATCGCGGAACACCGTTAATCCTTCTTTCAGGCTAAGCTGGAACCAGTCACGACAGGTCACGCGATTGCCGGTCCAGTTGTGGAAATATTCGTGACCAATAACGGCTTCAATATTCAGGTAATCTTTATCTGTGGCGGTTTCCGCTTTCGCCAGGACATATTTGGAGTTGAAAACGTTCAGCCCTTTATTTTCCATCGCCCCCATGTTGAAGAAATCAACGGCGACGATCATATAGATGTCGAGATCGTATTCCAGACCAAAGCGTTCTTCGTCCCACTTCATCGCATTTTTCAGCGACGTCATCGCCCAATCCGCACGATCGAGATTGCCACGGTCAACATACAACTCCAGCGCAACATCCCGACCAGAACGTGTCGTAAAGCTGTCTTGCAACACATCAAAATCACCGGCGACCAGTGCAAAAAGATAACAGGGTTTGGGGAACGGATCCTGCCACTCAATCCAGTGTCGCCCGCCTTCCAATTCACCTTGAGCAAGGCGATTACCATTGGATAACAAGTAAGGGTAGCGGGTTTTATCGGCGGTAATGCGCGTCGTAAATTTAGCTAATACGTCTGGGCGATCGAGGTAGTACGTAATATGACGGAAACCTTCAGCTTCACATTGGGTACACAGTGCGTCACCTGACTGATACAAGCCTTCCAGCGCACTATTCGCTGCCGGATGAATGTCTGTTTCAATACTAAGCGTGAATGTTGCTGGCAACATTGTCAGCAACAAACCATTATCCTGTTGTTCGTAATGCGGCCATGCCACGCCATCTACATGGAGGCTTACCAGCGTCAGACCTTCCCCATCCAACCAGAGTGGCGCGCCTACATCCCCTTGTAATACAACCTGACTTACCGCTTTTACACGCGTTTTCTCCGCATGCAGATCAAAATCCAGGGCAATATCCGTAATGGTATAATCCGGTGCACGATAGTCATGGCGATATTTTACTTGCGGCTGTTGATTCATATAACGTTTCCATCTCCTCGTAGGCGTCAGAAATGAAGCCTATTCCTGTTACACCAATGTTATCAAGATAATCTGTTACTCAAGCAATAGTATGATAAATTCTGGTATAGCACATTTGAATCTCGTGTCTAACACCCCATTGTGCTCTGATATACCCTAAATAATTCGAGTTGGATGAAGGCGGCAAGTGAGGGAATCCCGATGAACTTACCCAGGTAAGTGATTCGGGTGACTGAACGCAGCCAACGCACAGACAACTTGAAGTATGACGGGTATAGAGTAAAGCAATGGGAATCAATGTATACTGACCGAACCTTGCCGATTGTCCTGAAAGTGGATATGCGTCTAACGAGGATGCTGTAACGCATTATGACTTTACACACTTCCCCGATTCTAACGTCATTACTGGATACGGATGCTTACAAGCTGCATATGCAGCAAGCGGTGTATCATCATTATTACGATGTCGATGTTGCGGCCGAGTTCCGCTGTCGCGGTGATGAGTTGTTGGGAATCTACGCTGAAGAGATAACCGAGCAGGTTGCTCTTATGCATTTTTTGTCGCTGAGTGACGAAGAGTTTGCCTATCTGTCTGCGCTACCCTTCTTCAAGCAGGATTACTTGAACTGGCTAAAAGCGTTTCGCTTTAACCCACAGCAAGTCAGCATTAAAAACAACCAGGGTAAGCTGGATATTCGGATTACTGGACCATGGCGCGAAGTCATTCTGTGGGAAGTTCCCTTGCTGGCAGTTATCAGCGAAGTGGTTCACCGTAACCGTACCCCGCAGATTGATGCAGGGCAGGCGGTTGAACGGCTTAATGAAACGCTGGCCCATTTCCGGCAGATCAGCACCGATGTGGACATCAGCCAGTTTAAACTCATGGATTTCGGAACCCGTCGCCGCTTTTCTCGTGACGTCCAATCTACGATCGTGAGCACATTGCAATCCGAGTTTCCCTGCTTAATCGGCACCAGCAATTACGATCTGGCTCGCCGCTTAAAACTGACACCCGTGGGAACGCAGGCGCATGAATGGTTTCAGGCTCATCAGCAGATTAGTCCGGTGCTTGCTAATAGCCAGCGGGCAGCATTGCAAATGTGGTTAAACGAATATCCCAATCAATTGGGTATTGCGCTTACCGATTGCATTACCATGGATGCTTTCCTGCGCGATTTCGATAGCCAATTTGCCGAATCTTATCAGGGGTTGCGTCATGATTCAGGCGATCCGGTTGATTGGGGAGAAAAGGCCATTGCGCATTATCAACGTTTGAATATTGATCCGATGAGTAAAACGTTGGTGTTTTCCGATAACCTGAATCTTGACAAAGCGCTCAGGCTTTATCGGCATTTCTGGCAACGGATTAATCTGGTATTTGGTATTGGCACACGCTTAACCTGCGATATTCCGGGTGTAACACCGTTGAATATTGTTATCAAGCTGGTGGAGTGCAATGGTAAACCTGTTGCGAAATTGTCCGATAGCCCAGGTAAAACAATTTGTCAGGATCAGGCGTTTGTATCCGAGTTACGTAAAGCCTTCGATCTGCCCCGCATCAGAAAAGCCAGTTAATATCGTTCGTTAGGCTCCTCGCTGACTAACTTTTAGCCCAGATAAGCCGGAATGCAGAAAACTTATTGCATTCCGGTGATTTCTGCTTGTGTCCTGCCGGGCGGCAAGTAACATAGCAAATTACCCATTTCAGGGTTGTACCCTTCACCTTTCAAGTTGCAGGCACGTTGGTTACGTTCGGTTACCCGACTCACTTACTTTGGTAAGCCAATCGGGATGAAATGAGCGACATCCCGTCGCTCGCTGGCGATCAACCCTTGCTCACTCGAAATCTATTGGGTATATCCATTACTTTTAAACAGATTAATTGAAGAGAGAATTTTATGAGCGTAGTGCCTGTAGTCGACGTACTGCAAGGCCGTGTTGCCGTTGACAGCGAAGTCACCGTGCGCGGCTGGGTACGGACCCGGAGAGATTCTAAAGCCGGTATTTCTTTTATCGCCGTTTATGACGGTTCCTGCTTTAATCCATTACAGGCCGTCATCAATAATAATCTTTCCAATTACCAGAATGACGTGTTGCACTTGACTACCGGCTGTTCCGTGGAAGTCACAGGTAAAGTCGTCGCCTCACCAGGCGAGGGACAGAGCTTCGAATTACAAGCCTCTGAAATTAAGGTGGTTGGCTGGGTAGACGATCCTGATACTTACCCGATGGCGGCCAAACGGCACAGTATTGAATACCTGCGAGAAGTTGCGCATTTGCGGCCACGTACCAATTTGATTGGCGCCGTTGCCCGTGTTCGCCACACTCTGGCGCAGGCTATCCACCGTTTCTTCCATGAAAATGGTTACTTCTGGGTATCAACACCGCTGATCACCGCTTCTGATACGGAAGGCGCTGGTGAAATGTTCCGTGTTTCTACCCTCGATCTGGAAAACTTACCGCGAACTGAACAGGGTAAGGTCGATTTCAGTGAAGACTTTTTCGGCAAAGAAGCGTTTCTGACCGTATCCGGACAATTGAACGGTGAAACTTACGCCTGTGCCCTGTCGAAAGTGTACACTTTCGGGCCTACATTCCGCGCTGAGAACTCCAATACCAGCCGCCATTTGGCCGAGTTCTGGATGATTGAACCAGAAGTTGCTTTCGCTTCGCTGGATGATATTGCTGGTCTGGCTGAAAATCTTCTGAAATATGTTTTCCAAGCCGTACTGAACGAACGTGCCGATGATATGGCATTCTTTGCTGAGCGCGTCGATAAAGAGGCGATCACTCGACTGGAGAAATTCGTCAATTCCGATTTCGCTCAGGTGGATTACACCGATGCCGTTGAAATCCTGCTGAACTGCGGGAAGCAGTTTGAGAACCCGGTTTACTGGGGTGTTGACCTCTCTTCTGAACATGAACGTTACCTTGCAGAGCAACACTTCAAAGCACCGGTTGTCGTTAAAAACTACCCGAAAGACATCAAAGCATTTTATATGCGCATGAACAGCGATGGTAAAACCGTTGCTGCAATGGATGTATTAGCACCGGGTATTGGTGAAATTATCGGTGGTTCCCAGCGTGAAGAGCGTCTTGACCAGTTGGATATTCGTCTGGAAGAAATGGGGCTAAGCAAGGAAGACTATTGGTGGTATCGCGATTTGCGTCGCTACGGCACGATCCCACATTCTGGTTTCGGTTTGGGATTTGAACGCCTGATTGCCTATGTTACCGGTGTACAAAACGTGCGCGATGTCATCCCCTTCCCACGCACTCCAAGGAACGCGAGCTTTTAAATAAAAATTTAATATAAGTAAAACAAATATGTAGAAAAAAGAGTCGGGCTTTCCGGCTCTTTTTTTTTAATTTTGGTTATGCTTCACAAAGTTCCCTAAAATTTACATTTTGAAATACATATTTTCCATTTGTTACTCGATTACGAAGTTAGTAGCATCTTTAGGGTGGATTAACGGGCGAGTGAATGGAAAACTGCGTTCAGACACAGGAAGACACCAAACTTTCAGGAATAGTTCCCCAAAGAATTATTTATGGCAGTGGCAGGTGTCTACATAACACCAATGAGGGTAATAATGATGAAACGCAATATTCTTGCAGTAGTAATCCCAGCTCTGTTAGTCGCTGGCGCAGCCAACGCTGCAGAAGTTTATAACAAAGACGGCAACAAGCTGGACCTGTACGGTAAATTAAACGGTCTGCACTATTTCTCTGATGGTGGCGATGACGGTGATAAAACTTATGCTCGTCTGGGCTTCAAAGGCGAAACTCAGATCAATAGCGAATTAACTGGTTTTGGTCGTTTTGAATATGAATTTTCCGGTAACAAAGCTGAATCAGATGGCGCGAATGGTAAAACTCGTTTGGCTTTCGCTGGTCTGAAATTCGGTGATGCAGGTTCTTTTGACTACGGCCGTAACTATGGTGTTGTTTACGATGCACTGGCATGGACCGACGTGTTGCCAGAATTTGGTGGTGATTCCGCTTATACCGATGGGTTCATGACTCAGCGTACCTCTGGTGTTGCTACCTACCGTAACAGTGATTTCTTTGGTTTGGTTGATGGTTTGAACTTTGCTTTGCAATATCAAGGCAAAAACGACAGTAACTCCATCAATAAACGTGAAATGAAGAAGTCAAACGGCGATGGCTGGGGCTTGTCAGCATCTTATGAATCTGACATCGGTTTAGGTTTTGCCGCTGCTTATAGCGCGTCTGATCGTACTGATAGCCAACAGGCTGATGGTTTAGGTCAAAAAGCTGAAGCTTGGGCAACCACTGCTAAATACGAAGCAAATAACGTTTATTTAGCAACTACTTACGGTGAATACCGTAATTTGAGCTATGTTGATGAAACTTATGCTGGTTTTGTTGATAAGACCAAATTCTTCGAAGCTGTTGCTCAATACAACTTTGATTTCGGTTTGACTCCATCACTGGCTTATGTTCAATCTAAAGGTAAATTGTCTTCTAACGGTGTTTCAGAGAACGATTACCTGACCAAATATGTCAGCGTTGGTGCAACTTATGCATTCAACAAGAACATGTCTACCTATGTTGATTATCAGATCAACCTGATCAAAGATGACAACGTATACGGCATCAACGATGACGATACCGTTGCTGTTGGTCTGACTTACCAGTTCTAAGTTGATACGCATCGTATGACGGTTTAACACCGTTTATCGTGCAGAAAAGGCAGAGCCAAGGCTCTGTCTTTTTTATGTTTAAATCTTAATTATCGCTTTCCAACCAGTCTTTTATTTTGTTTCCTCTACACCCTTTATTATTTCCCTTTCTTTTTGACTTCAATGGTTGGCAAAGCCTTTTACTGGCGGTAATCTGAAATTCTTGCTTAATCTCTCTGTTATGGAATGCCCTATCAATGTTTGAACATATCTCCGCCGCACCAGCCGATCCTATTCTTGGTCTTACCGATCTTTTTCGTGCCGATGATCGTCCGAGTAAAATCAATTTAGGCATTGGGGTTTATAAAGATGAAACAGGTAAAACCCCCGTACTTACCAGCGTTAAAAAAGCTGAGCAGTTTCTGTTAGAAAATGAAACGACAAAAAACTATTTAGGTATTGATGGGCTACCTGCTTTTGCTCAGTGCACACAAGAACTGTTGTTTGGTAAACAAAATAGTATTATTGCTGACAAGCGTGCACGCACCGCACAAACACCGGGTGGTACTGGTGGGCTGCGTGTTGCTGCCGATTTTATTGCCAACCAAACGTCGGCAAAGCGCATCTGGATCAGTAACCCAACCTGGCCAAATCATAAAAATGTATTTTCAGCCGTCGGTCTGGAAGTTAGCGAATATGATTACTACGATTCAGCCAACCACTCATTAGATTTCGATGGCTTGCTGAACAGCCTCAACGCCGCTCAGGCTGGCGATGTCGTTCTCTTTCATGGTTGCTGTCATAACCCTACTGGTATCGACCCTACGGCGGAACAGTGGGCCAAACTAGCCGATCTTTCTGTACAAAAAGGTTGGTTACCATTGTTTGATTTTGCCTATCAGGGGTTTGCCCGTGGTTTGGAAGAAGATGCTGAAGGATTACGCATTTTTGCCGCCAAACATAAAGAACTGATCGTTTGCAGTTCTTACTCTAAGAACTTCGGTCTGTATAACGAGCGCGTTGGCGCATGTACGGTGGTTGCAGCCGATAAAGAAACCGCTGATAACGCGTTCAGTCAGGTGAAAGCTGCTATTCGTGCCAACTATTCGAATCCGCCAGCACATGGCGCGACTGTCGTTGCAACCATTTTAGGCAACGATGCCCTGCGAGCAATTTGGGAACAAGAACTGACCTCAATGCGTGAACGCATCCAACGCATGCGCCAATTGTTCGTCAATACGTTGCAGGAAAAAGGTGCCCAACAGGACTTTTCTTTTATTATCAACCAGAATGGTATGTTCTCATTCAGCGGGCTGAATAAAGATCAGGTGCTACGCTTACGCAGTGAATTTGGCGTGTATGCCGTTAATTCTGGTCGTATCAATGTTGCAGGTATGACGCCAGAAAATATGGCTCCCCTGTGTGAAGCCATCGTTGCCGTTCTGTAGAGTTAATATCAGTTAGATGATTCCGTCATGCCTGCCCTAAGCGGGCATGACAGGCTGAAACGAGAAGAGTAATAAGAGATAAACTACCAGATCGCCGGCTCATCACGCACAAAAGGATTCGTTTTCCGCTCCTGACCAAATGTTGATATCGGCCCATGTCCGGGAATAAATGTGACATCATCCCCCAGCGGAAAAAGTTTATTTTTGATCGAATCAATCAATGCCTGATGATCGCCCTGTGGGAAATCAGTACGCCCTACTCCACCATTAAAAATAACATCCCCAACTAACGCCAAGCGGGCAACATTATCAAAGAAAACAACATGGCCCGGAGTATGACCAGGACAGTGAAACACCGTCAGTACGCTCTTCCCGACGTTAACCTTATCGCCTTCCTGCAACCAACGCGATGGAACTAGCGGTTTACATTCATCTAGCCCGAACATCCGGCTTTGTGCAGGTAGTCCATCCAACCAGAAAGCATCTTGATTATGCGGGCCAATAATCGGGGCGTGATAAAACTCAGCAACCTCCGTGGCCGCGCCGACATGATCTAAATGCCCATGGGTCAGTAAGATTTGCTTTACCGTAATCCCCGCACTCGTTACTGCACGTTTAATTTTATCCACATCACCACCAGGATCGATAATGGCGGCTTCGTTCGTGACCTCACACCACAACAACGTACAATTTTGGCTAAACGCCGTAACAGGGACTATTTGATATTTCATACTGCTCCATTTTTAAAGCATCCTGACAGTTTCACTGCCATAAAAACAGGTATACCCGTCATACTTCAAGTCGCCTGTGCGTTGGCTACGTTCAGTCACCCGAATCACTTACTCAAGTAAGCTCATCGGGATTAAATGAGAGACATCCTGTCTCTCACCAAAGGCCAGCCGTTGGCTGGTCAAATTCGTTCCCGACGAATTTGTCCTTCGCTTGCCGCCTTCACGCAACTCGAATTATTTAGTGTATATACCAATATCTAAAAAAATTACCAGGTTCGAACCGGGCCAGTATCAATATGAACAAAGTTACTACGGGGATAATAACCGACCCCACCTGCCCGCATCTTTACGGCTGCTTTTCTCAGGTTAGCCAGTTGAACACCATCAATATGAAAATCCATCGCCTGACCTTTAGTATGATAGCTTTGTTTGGCGACGCCTTTACGATGTGCTCGAAGTTCATTATTCGTGTCAACCGCCCGATACCCAGAAATAAGCTGTATCGGTTTATTCGTTCCCAGCATCACCTGCAAACGGAACAATTGATCAAACAAGAGCGGATCAATCGTTTTGATTTTATTTGCGCGGTAATCACGGAAAAAATGATTAAGGCGAGACAGCTCTTCTTTGTTATAACGCCTACCATCAAAAAATTCTGTTTTAAGGCGTTCCCCAGTATTCAGGTTATCAAGCGTTAAAATACGTGGACGCGGTGTTGATAATGTCGCAAACGCTTGACCGGGGAGCAGCGCCATTCCTAATGCGACGCCACCTAGCGCAAGCCATTTGCGGCGATGATTGTCAATGTGATCCATAGAACGGGTTATCCTGGATAAAAACGGTGTCGACGGGATACATAAATTGCACCGTATTGAACCTTAACCGCCTATGAAAAGTGAGTCAACCCGCTTTACTCATGGGTTTGAAGGGGATCGCAATGATCCCCTCAGGATAAGAATCTTGGTTAGTTTCGCTAAGTCGCGCTATTTTCAAGACTTACAGCAGTAATAATCCCGCTTTAGGCAAGATATGCGTTCCCAATCCTGCCGAATCATCATAATTGTAAATATCTGTTCTGAACTGAGGTTTACCATCTTCAGCCACCCAGGCCGTCAGGTAATACAGGCTGACGGGAATCCGGTGCTTCATTGATACATACGTGGTATTCCCCTGATCTAACGTTGAAGAGATACGCGCATTATTCCAGCCCGCGTCTTGTAGCAACATCCCCGCCAATTCAGATGCTTTATTCACGCGAACACAACCAGAGCTCAGTGCGCGAATGTCTCGCTGGAACAAGTTATGATTCGGCGTGTCATGCAGATAGATGGCTTCCGAATTTGGCATATTGAACTTATAACGCCCCAAAGAGTTATTGGCTCCCGGTGCCTGACGCAACCGATATGGGAAACGCTCTGGCGCGACCAGCGGCCAATCTATCATAGCAGGATCAATGGCTTCAGAATCTTGGCTCCAGCCAGACAGCACGGTATAACCATGACGCTGCAAATACCCTGGATCGCGTACAACCTTCGGAATAATGTCCTGTCTCGTCAGTGTGGTGGGCACATTCCATGGCGGATTAACCACTACATTATTCAATGAACTGCTCATTAGCGGTGTTTTACGCCGAGGTTGCCCCACAATGACCCGCGATGACAAACGCTCTGCGCCGTCCTGATAATAGATCAGTGAATAATTGGGGATATTCACCATGATACCCGTGTTAACGTTATCCGGCAGAATACGTAACCGTTGGATATTTAGCGCCAACAACGTTGCTCTCGTTTGTGGCGAAACATTCAACCAGTCACGAGTCCGTTTACCGATGATGCCATCAGCTTCTAACCCTTGCCAATGCTGGAAACGCTTAACCGCATCAACCAACGCCCCGGTATAAAGATTCTCTGAATCCACCACGGGATGTTCAGTCGTACTTCCTTCAACGAGTGGCGACGTCACATTTTCATCGACGAGCATACCGGTACGGTGCAGCATTTCACGCAATACAGCCAATTCCTGCGTTTGCTGCCCTGGTCGCAGGGTTTCCGATAAATTCAATTTCGGCCAGGGACGGTTATCCATCAGCATATTTTTCAATGCATCGTGCATCTTGGCATATTGCGAATGTTGAGGAACCAGCGACGCCAGATAGGTTGCGCTCGTACCGGATACCACTGATTGCTGCCATTGGCTGACAACATTAGGTGACGGAGATTGCAGACGATAAGGAACGCTACTGTATAGCCAATTATTGCCATTACGCTCAACATCAGAAACAAACTGCAAATAACCGAGCATCGCATCAGAGAGGATAATATCCCGAGCCAGACCGGTAACTTGCGGATCGGTTAGCCAAGTGACCCAAGTGGTAAACTGTGGTTGTATACCTGAAATCGCTAACTCTGCCAGCTGTTGTTGAAATTGCTGAACCGCAAGATTATCAGCCCACATCGGCTGCATATGATGAGTAGCATAAAGTGATGATAAATCAGATAGATATTTCAGCGTGATTGATTTTGGCAATGCCGCTAATATTGATGCCCTGCTATGTTCAACCGAGATTGCTCCTGCATTTTGTTGCGATGCATTAGACAACGCTGGGGGCAATGCTGCCTGCACCGAAAAAGAAGGTGACAGACTACATACCCAGACACACCCAGCACTCCACAATAGCCTCTGCATTTTTCGCTTATATAACAACATCCATTTATCCCCTGTACACATAGCACTCACTTCTTCCACTACAAACGATTTTGCTAGCGGAAATAACATTACCAAATAGGACTAAGAAAAATTATCTTTTTACGTATTGCGATCATGCAAATACCGTCTTATACCTGACTGTCAGTATATAAAGAGAAAAATAATTTTGCTCTATCCATCACACAATAATCTCACTGGTCCGGCAAGTCACATGTATTATTTGACGTTATCACCTTAAATTTTCGGGTGTGATTTCTACGATTGTCATAAAAATAAAGTCGCTTAAAAAAGCGACTTTATCATTCAATCCAAATCAAAATATTCCTAGGAAGCCTGCTCCTGAATTTCCGGCGACTCACTCGCAAAGCCACGCAAACCGACAACATGGACATGTTCATGATTCTGATGCACCTTACGCACCAGCTTATAGGTCGTTCCTTTTTCAGGGCTAATATTTTCCGGTGCGGCGATAATTAGCTGCATTTCCAGACGATCGCAGAGTTCAAACAGCGTCGCGATTGACTTAGCATCCAGTCGTGCCGCTTCATCCAGGAACAGGAGGCGGCATGGTGAAATATCCTTACCGCGTAACCGTTTAGACTCCTCTTCCCAGCTTTGAACGACCATAACCAGAATAGACATGCCCGTACCGATCGCCTCTCCGGTAGACAACGCACCACTTTCCGCTCGCAGCCATCCATCCGCACCACGGTTCACCTCAACTTCCATTTCCAGGTAGTTACGGTAATCCAATAGCTCTTCACCGATAGTCTGCGGCGTCCGTTGCCCCATATCGATTTCTGGATTCAGTCGCTGGTACAGTTTTGCCAATGCTTCAGAGAACGTCAGACGATTGCTATTAAACAGATCCTGATGCATTTCCTGTTGTTCAGACAACACATTCAACAACGTTGTGTGTGTTTCACGTACATTGACATTCAGACGTACGCTTTTTACCTGACCAAACGCCACGGATTGCAACCCCTGATTCAGCATACGAATACGGTTTTGCTCACGTTGGATCGTCTTACGAATGATATTCGCCACACTCTTCGAGCTTATCGCCAACATCTGCTCACGCGCGGTCAGCTCTTCAGTCAGACGATTAAGCTCAATTTCCATCTGTTCAATCGCTTCAACCGGATCATCAGTACGGATGATATCCTGACGAATACGCTCACGCAGGTGCTGATAGACAGCAATATAGAACTGAATTTTACGTTCTGGGCGTTTAGGATCTTCCGACAGACGCAGCACATCTCGTAGGTGCTCGTTATCCGCGACCGCTAAACGCAATGCCCCCAAGGCTTTATCCGACATTGAACGAAGCTCATCACCATCCATGTAAGCCAATTCGCGACGATGCAAACGACGCTCCACACCGTTATCTTTCACCAGACGCATGACGGCACACCAGCCCGCCTTCGCCGTCACCACCTGCTCGCGCATTTGGTGATAATCGCGCTCTAACTTGCGTAATTTCTTTTGCAAGCTATCCATCTCGGCTTCACAGAACGTAATTTGTTTTTCCAACTGATTTCGACGAGAGCGATTGGTACTTAATGCGGCATGTAGCTCATCACGACGCTGGCGAGCCCGAGATTCCGCATCAGCATCGGCGCGCACACCAATATCCTGAAGCTCTTGTGTCAACTCTTTCAGCATATCGCGTTTAGCATCGTAGGCACTTTTCAGCGACGCTTGTAATTGGCTATATTGCGTCAACTGTGACTGATGTTGACGCAATTGCTCGCGCGCTTTTGTTCGCTCAACTTCAGCCTGTTCCAGACGCTGACGAAGCTTGTCATTCAGATCGGTATTTTCGCCCAACATACCGGCGGAGTCCGTATAGCTAAAGTGCGCTCGGCGCTGAACAACTTCGGTTAGCGCAAACGCCTGTTGCTTAGCATGACGCTGCGTATGTTGCGCCTGTGTATAATCTTCCTGTAATTGCTCATGCTGCTGCGGATCGCTTTGTAGTACCGGCACGATTGGTTCCAACGCGGCCAACGTAACGCCATGCTGTTGGATAAAACGAGCTGACTCTTCGGTCTCATCCAGTTCCGCTCTAATCTCTTCAACCCGGTCATACAGACTGTCATCACACAGTAAACTTACACGTGGGATCAAACGGTTCAGCATGGTGCTAAGTTCTTTAGCCTGCTCGTACTGCTGACGTTGCTGCTGATTTTCGCCATCAAAATTAGCGATGGCTCGTTCGAGCTCACCACGGCGAGACTGTAGGCTTCGGATATCCACCTCGGGATCATCGTCAAACGCCACGGCCAAATGTGTACCAATAAAACGGCTGAAGGACTGGTGTAAACGCTGGGTCTTTTGTACGTCAAAAGAAAGCGTCGCATACTGCTCAGCCAGCGCCTCTCGTTCATCACGCAGGCTTTCCAAACGTATTTCACGTGCGGCGCGACCAAATAGCGGCACATCGGGAAAACGAGAGTAACGCCACTGGCGATCAGCGACTTTTACTACCACCGCACGCTCTAATTCTTCTACAGCAAATACGCTGTCATCAAAGGACTGAGGATCCCCTTCAATCAAATACAAATCTTCGGGGCAATCTTCCAAACCAGCCAATTGCTCACGAACCAGTGAAAGATCGGCGACCACAATCCCATGACGTGACGGCCCATAGAGCGCAGAGAAGTAAGGCGCATCGTCCAGCGTCACATCGTCATAAATCTCTGACAACAACACGCCGCCAAACCGTTCGGCCAGCGCATTAAGACGCGGATCCTCAGAACCACCTGGCTGACTCAGCTTTTCAATCTGCACTTCGATATGCCGTTTCCGCGTGGCGATCTCATCACGTTCAACGGTCGTTTCTCGTTCACGTTCCAGCAACTGCTGCATGAACTCGGTGACTTGACGGCTATCTTCAAATGTTTCGCCGCTTTGCTCGCTTAGCTGCGTCAGTGTTTCCTGTGCCGCCAACCAAACCGGCGCTCGCGACGTCAGTTGTTGAATACGTTGCTGAACCTGCTCCAATTCCTGCCGCAATGCCATTCGGCGCTCACCCGCCTCTGCGACCAGAGACGATAGGGTTTCAATACGCGCCTCCAGTTCCTGCTGGAGGGAATCCAGCGCTTCTGGCTGGCAATCTTGCCCGTTGCGCTTGTTGAAATCCTGTAACAAACGCTCCGCATCCTGCTGCTCACGCAAGCGCTGTTCCAGTTCCGATAAACGCATACGCAGTGGTTGTACTCGCTCAGCCTGATAGCGCTGCGACGAACTATCACGTAATAAATCACGCGCAACTTGCCAGGCATCACTACGGCTAACATTACCGGCAATACGAGAAACTAACGCATAAGCCTGTTCGAACTGACCATGCGCCGCATCAGCGACGCTCAGCTTTTGCTCAAGCATCAACAGGATTTCTGTCGCTTCCTGTTCTTTCGCCTGATAACTGTCCAGCCATTCATCGGCATTTTCCGTCGTCAGTTCAGGGAGTTGGCACAGCGTTCTGGCCCGCTCCAACGCCTGTTGCGCCTGCTGATATTGGATGGCGCGAGTTTGTTGTACATCCAGCGCCTGCTGATAGTCCGCAAGTTGGCTTTTCAGCTCATCCACTTCTAATTCGGCGGCATCGGCGCGCGTTTCGTTTTCAGCTTGCAGCTCACGAGCTTCTTCAACGACGTCATTCTGTTCTTCCAGACGATAACTCAGCTCTTCCAGATCGGCATTGTAGCGCGCGATCTTTTCCTGCTGACGCATGGCCGTCTGCACCAGATTAAGGTGATCGCTGGCAGCCTGATAATCGGTTTCCAGATCGTTTTCTGCACCGCTTTGCTCTTCCAACTCACGAGCCATTTCGACATGACGGTATTGTTCAGCGACGAGTTGTTTGCGACTCCCTAGCAGATCGCGACGTAATTCAAGTGCGCTATCAAGATGAATACGGCGTTCATTGGCGTGGCGCATATAGTCTGCCGCCACGTAAGAGGTTGCTTCAGATATCAAATGCTTAAATAAATCGCGATCGGACTGGGTAACGCGAATCGCTTCCAGTGTCATGCGGTTTTCACGCAAGGCGGCTTCCATATCCTGAAACGCTTTACGTACGCCGCTATTTTCCGGCAAAAGATAATCACGTAGCGAGCGCGTAATCGCACTGGAAATACCGCCATACAACGAGGCTTCGATCAGGCGGTAAAACTTACTGCGATCGGCGGAGGAACGTAGTCGTCGGGGCACCACACCTAAATCAAACATTAAAGAATGGTAATCCGTGATGGAGTTGAACTGTTTGAATTGAACCCCTTCCATCTCTTCTACACGTTCTTTTAACTCCTGCAAGGAAAGCACTCGCGCCTGGCGCTCTCCCACAACCTGTGTCAACAGCTGCGTTGGCTGGATTGCTGTTGGCAACCCCTGAATCGTGAACGGTTTAATATCGACTTTGCGGTCTCGCCCGGCAACCTGCTGGAGGCGCACCCCAACGAGCACACGTTGGTGCCGGGAGTTGATCACATCCAGCGTCGAATAACATACCCCTGCGCGTAATTTACCGTGCAGGCCTTTATCACGAGATCCGCTGGTCGCCCCCGCTTCCGTCGTATTCCTGAAGTGCAAGAGCGTCAGATCGGGGATCAACGCCGTAATGAACGCCGCCATGGTCGTGGACTTACCCGCACCATTGCCACCCGACAGCGTCGTCACTAATTCATCCAGATCAAACGTGCGAGCGAAAAAACCATTCCAGTTAACCAGCGTCAGTGAGCGAAATTTACCGCGTTCAATCATTCCTGTTCATCCTCAACACTCTCAGGCGGGGTATCGTCTGTACGATCGTTCTCGTCACTTTCATCTTTCAGTGACAGATTACCGTCAACAGGCATCGCTTCACCATCGCGAATCATCCGCAATTGCGCTTCACGTGCGTCATCGCCGCTACGTACATCAGCCCCAAAGCGAAAAACAGACTCAGTAATACGAAATTTGCTGCTATCACTCCCCATAAAGTAGATCATGCCCAAACGCCGCAAGCGATTGAGCGATGTTCTCACTTTTTCCTGTAATTTCTGGCGATCCAGATCGGAGCCCGTGGAACGTTGGTTAACCAGCTTCAGCAGCTTGTTTTCATCCGCTAAACTGAGCAACTCATCATATAACTCTTGTTGGCTGAAAATGCCTTCATGCGCCAAACGTTCCGGGCTGAGATACAGGTAACAGAGAATTTTCCCGACCATCATGTCCAGTTCAGACAAAACCGAACGCGGAATCAACGTAGTAGAACGCGGACGCAGATAAAAAAATCCTTCCGGCGCACGGATCAATTCAACGTTGTAACGGCTATAAAATAATTCCAGCTCTTCCTGAAAATCCATCAGAAAAGCATGATTTTCCAGTTCTTCAATGCCGACATGACGCCCTGAGCGTAATTGGCTGTCTAACGCAGGAAATAGCAAATTAGACAGCGCCGTTACCAGCTTGGCTGGCATGATATGTTCAATATTTGTCGATGACATGGGCCTGTACCTTGGCTCCGTAATCATTGATTACCTGCCACAATGCAGGCAATCCGGTGAAATCTGCTTCGGCTACGCCCAGGCGCACAGCCTGGTCGACCACGATTCGTGCAACGTCAAAATGCCGGGAGCGAGGATACTGTGCAAGATACTCACGCATCACATCGCCTAAATTAAGCGGAATTTGCTGCTCTTTGTATTTTTGTAGCGACTGTTCAACTAATGCAATTAACTGCTCGCGTATCTCACTAAACTCTTCATATTCCAGATCGGGAGGCAATTCCCCCGTCACTTCTTCACTACGCAGAGCTAATTCTTCATCACGCATATCCAGCAGTCGATCGGCATTAGCAAAGGTGAGCGCCCAGGGGTGATCGAAATAGTGTTGTACCGACTGACGCAAGCGCTGTGCAAATACCCGGTTCTTGTCCATATCGATCGCGGTACGGATAAATTTATGCACATGCCGATCATAACCGATCCATAAATCGATGGTTTGTTGCCCCCAACTGACAATACGGTCGAGTTTGCTTTGCAGATCAAAAACCAGCTTATCAACAAACTCCAGATTGTGTGAGTTGTTCAGAATGGCATCCTGAATACTCAGCAGACTGGCCTGGAGTTTGTCCCCGGCGGCTTCCAGCGTATCCTGCAATTCACGCAGCGTGCTTGAGGTTTCTGTCAGCAACTGTTCGCAGCTACTAATCGCTGCACGCCAGTCCTGATTCAACAGCGCGGCAATATCGCTTTTGACCCCTTGCTGTTGCTCATCCATGACCCGTTGGGATAAGTCAATACTGTCGAAAATCTCCGCGACAGAATATTTTAACGGCGCAAACACGTTACGATGCCAGTGAAACTCATCCCCGCCTTCTTCCGCAGCCTCTGCCGCACGACTTAGCTCCTGCGCCACAATTGAAAGTTGCATGGATAACCGCAAGGCTGAAAACTCTCGCTGGCGAATATAGTAATCCGTAATGCCGATGCCTAACGGCGTCAGGCGATAAATCGCATTGCCTTCCGCTTGCTCACTGGTAAAACGATTAATCAAACGCTGACGAACCAAGTCGTTAATCGCATTATTTGCCCGCACGGTAATGGTTTCATCGGTTTGATCAAATCCCTGACTGACGTGACGAAAAGCGTCAACCAACTCGCCTTCGCTCATTTCACCATCCATGCGCTCACCGTTAAGCGTGGCGATTGCCAGCAAAAAAGCCAAGCGTTCCGTGGGAAGGGAAAGGGAAAAATCATTTTTTCGTGCCCAGGCGACCAATTCGGGTACAGTCTGGGAAAAATCACTCATAATGCATCCTTCAACTGGGGTTTATGCGCCATGACATGGATATAACGACCCAAACTCACGAAGGGCTCCTGCCGACAATAACGCTGTTCAAGCTCAAGAATTTCAGAAAAATTATCACGCTGCTGCTGCTTATTCTGCAAATAATCATGAAAGACCCGGACACCCGTTTTACCGCTAATCGATAACCCCATATCCTCAAGCCAGCCATAAACTTGCTGCGGATCCAGCGGGTGATCCGGCGATAACGACCGACGCTTGCGTTTAGGCATCCCCGCCTGCACATAGGCAAAATTACCCAACACCATATTACGCATCAGCAATCCGTTCTGATTATAAAACATCAACGACAGCGCTCCGCCAGGTGCCAGACAATCCTTTAAGATCGCCAACACAGCCTGAGGCTGAGCGACCCATTCCAATACCGCATGAAACAATATCAGATCGGCGGGGCTTTCCATATATTGTGCGATATCCTGCGCCGCACTTTGTACAAAGCGCATATTATGGCTCACACCTTGTGCCGCTGCTGCCTCTTTGGCTCGCTGAATCATCTCATCGGATAGATCGCACAACAATACCTGATGTCCTAAAGCAGCCAAACGGCAGGCCATATGCCCTTCACCACCGCCAGCATCCAGAATATTTAAGGGACGGGCAGGAAGTCGGCCAAGCAGCCCTTCAAGATCCTGCCATAGCACCGCCTGCCGCAGTGCCCCTTTTGTGGTGCCATAAATATTCTGAGCAAATTTCTCTGCGATATCGTTAAAATTGCGATCCTGCATGAAGTCAATGGTTCCATATCATAAATTCAAGGTGAACAAAAAACGCCAGTACGTTTTTCACCATCTGCGCCACAACCCGCCATAAATGAAGGTATCGCAATCCAGTATACCGAGCGTACTCAAGTCTGCCATTTTGGCACAGGCTGACTTAGAATAAATCTTCTCACCACATAATATCTTCCTGAATGCGTTTTTTTCACTCAAAAGGAGCGCGATTTTATGCTTTTCACGCTTAAAAAATTTGTCGGCAGCCTGTTGCAGCCGCTGCCATTGCTATTGCTGCTAATCGGTGCTGGTCTGCTGCTTTTATGGTTCACCCGGCATCAACGCATGGGAAAAACACTCATTTTAATCAGTTGGCTTATCCTGACATTATTCAGTATTCAACCGATTGCCGATCGCCTGTTGCTACCATTAGAAAACCGTTATCCAACCTGGCAAGCCGATCAACCTCGAGCTGATTATATCGTGGTGCTTGGCGGTGGCTATACCTACAACGCTGACTGGGCCCCCAGTTCCAATCTCATTAGTAACAGCCTGCCACGCGTGACAGAAGGGATCCGCATTTATCATGCCAACCCCGGTGCGAAAATGATTTTTACTGGTGCGGCAGCACAAGGCAACCCCATCAGCAGTGCGCAAACCGCCGCGTGGGTGGCTGAAAGTCTGGGCGTCCCCTCTCGAGATATTCTGCTAGTGGATACCGCAAGGGATACAGAGGAAGAAGCTATTGGCACGGCTAAAATTGTTGGCCAACAGCCATTTTGGTTAGTCACATCGGCAAACCATCTCCCCCGTGCAATGCGCTTCTTTCAGGCTGAAGGATTACACCCTATGCCCGCGCCCGCAAACCAGTTGGCTATAACGACCGTGCTTAATCCATGGGAGAAAATTTTCCCTTCCGCCTATTATTTATCGCATAGCGAGCGGGCCTGGTATGAAACTCTAGGACGAGTTTGGCAAAGCCTGAAAGGGACAAAAACCGAACAGGAAGAATAGCATCACCGGTTATTCCAACCAGGGCGCAAGCTCTCGGGACGCGGTATCAAACAGTTGACGATCCAACAGCCCCGTGTGGATATAACGGGAAACGGCCTCCCAGATAACATATAACCAGCGTCGATGGACAAACGATTCAGAAACAGGCGCTTTCTTCAGGTAATGATAGAGCAGTTGTTCCGGCATACCAGATTCGCAAAGGCGAAAGAGTTCATATTCTCTGGGAGCCCACAGCATCATGCCCGGGTTAATCATCGCCAGTAGCTGATCGCTACGGGCATCTTTCAACATACTACGTAGTGAGAGATTGCCGTGAACCAAGACACAGCTATCATTAAAATCATCGAATAAGGTGGGTAACGTCTGGCGGGAACGATAAAGCAGACTGCGATCGTCCTGAGTCAATAACGGCGCAGTAATATTGAGCAACGTGGACCATAACACTTCTAAACGTTGCTGATACCAGCTTACCCAGTCATTATCCTGTGAACTATCGACAGAACCTACACAGCCATGACTATCGATTCGGTGCCAGGCCAAAACATTTTCTACAATTTGATCCATCAGTTGCGTCCAACGCTGTACGGTTCGCGTGGGCGCTTCAACCGATACGCCGCGCAGGCGCTCAATCAATAGCAACTCTTTATACGGCGGCTGTTGGGTAACAACCAATCCATACACCGTCGGTAGGCGTACATCCCCTTCTCGCGCTAACATCGATAACTTGTAGGCTTCCTGCTGTGCAACACCTTGGCAAACATAACTTTTGGCAAGTAAAGGGATAGCATGACCTTCTTTATCGTATAAAGCATACAGATGCGCGTAAGGTTGTTCGCTGATACGTTCAAGGCGACTCAGGCTTTCCCCCAACACCGTACTTAATTCCGCTTTTAATTGTTCCATAAACGGCAAAACCTCTACTGAGCAAAAGCGCCCTAACCGTCATGATGCGGTCAGTGAATCACAATTTCCCCAATACAGATCAAATAAAGAAGGTACTGCTGCTGTTTTGCTGCAAATAAAAACGGAGACTTTCTTGTGATGAAAACCTCCGTCTAATATGGACTAGCTTGATATACCCGTCATACTTCAAGTTGCATGTGTGTTGGCTGCGTTCAGTCACCCGAATCACTTACTCAAGTAAGCTCATCGGGATTCCTTCTCTTGCCGCCTTCCTGAAACTTGAATTATTTTGGGTATAGATCTTTTTACTTAGCGGCTTGTCATCGCCTGGCGCACACGAACCAAATCCTCTGGTGTATCAACGCCAACGCTGGGGATCGCTTTTGCTACCGCAACATGAATTTTTTCGCCATACCATAACACTCGCAGTTGCTCCAACAGTTCAATCTGCTCTAGCTGGCTTGGTGCCCAACTTACATAACGACGAACAAAACCCGCTCGGTACGCATAAATACCAATGTGTCGTAAGAAATGATTGCCGATGCTCTCTTTAGACTGCGCAAAACGCTCACGCTCCCAAGGTATCGTCGCACGAGAGAAATATAATGCGTACCCTTCGGCATCCGTCACCACCTTAACCGCGTTAGGATTGAACGCCTCTTCGCATGTCTCTATTGGCACGGCCAACGTCGCCATCCCCGCCCGGCAAGAAGCGAGATTTTCTGCGACCTGACGAATGATGACTGGCGGGATCAGAGGTTCATCCCCCTGTACATTCACAATAATTTCGTCATCGGCAAAACCGTAGCGTTCGATGACTTCGGCAAGGCGCTCAGTTCCAGAATTGTGGTCAGGGCTGGTCAGACAAACTTCGCCACCAGCTTGCTGAACCACCGTCTGGACATCTGGATGATCGGTGGCAACAATGACGCGCTGAGCCCCTGACTCTAACGCCCGGGCCATTACATGCAACACCATCGGCTTACCACAAATGTCCGCTAGCGGTTTACCGGGCAAACGACTCGACGCAAAGCGTGCAGGAATAATGACGGTGAAACTCATTGTGTTATCTCATCGGCACCTAATGTGCGCGCTTCATTTTCTAATAAAACGGGAATACCGTCGCGAACAGGATAGGCCAGACCATCAACCTTACATATCAGTTCCAGTTTCTCTTTATTGAAGTACAAACGCCCGTTACATACCGGACAGGCAACGATCTCAAGTAAACGATGATCCATGCTTCCTCCATCATAGAAATTATTCGACAGGCAATAGCGCCGCTGAAATAATCAGCCCGCACTTGTCTTTCATTCATGCTTGACCAATACATGCTCTACTTGACTGAGCAATTGATCGGCTTGTGCCGAGGGCAGAACGGCACTAACAGGGAGATACCACCAGTTAGCACAGGCAAACATCCTGCATTTTACGGCATCTTTTTCTGTCATTAATAACGGTTGACGACCATCAGGGGTTAAGGGCTTCAGTTGCTCTGGCTGATAGCGTTGATGATCGGAAAAAGCCACTTCGCGCGCGATGCTTACACCCGACTGACGCAACGTGGCGAAAAAACGCGGAGGGTGTCCGATCCCCGCCATCGCAACCACATTTTGTAAGCAAGAAACCTCACACGTTTCGCCCGAAAGCAGGTTAACCGCCATGCCCGAAGCGAGGGTCATGCCGATTTCCCCCTTATGAGGAACGCCGCCATTAACAATAACCGCATCAACCGAAGACAATCGACTCTCTCTTTCACGCATGGGGCCTGCAGGTAACCACCAGCCATTACCAAATCGCCGGATACCGTCAACGACCACCAGCTCAATATCGCGCGCTAACGCATAATGCTGGAGACCATCATCGGTGATCACTACGTCCAAAACATAATGAGCCAATAACGCTTCTACCGCCTCACGTCGTTTTGGCGCGACAGCAACCGGAGCGCCTGTGCGCTGATAAATCAGCACCGGTTCATCACCAGCCTGCAAGGTTGTCACCGCGTCATCAACCAACAAAGGATAATAATGGGCGTTACCGCCATAACCACGGGACACCACCCCCACCCGATATCCTTTCTTTTGCAGTTGCTCAACCAACCAGATGACGACCGGCGTCTTCCCATTACCGCCCGCCGTCAGATTACCGACCACGATAACAGGCACAGGCGCTCGCCAACGCTCACGCCACCCCCAGCGATAGCTCTGGCGGATTAAAAAAGTTATCCCGCCATATAACAATGAGAGAGGGATCAACAGCCAATAAAGTGGCGAACGTCCTGACCAGATACGCTCAATCATTCGCCAAATTGCATCTTATGTAGTTGAGCATAGGCTCCATTATTAGCCAGCAAGGTAGCATGGTCACCACGCTCAATAATGTGTCCATCTTCAACAACCAGAATTTCATCTGCGTTCTCGATGGTGGAAAGACGATGCGCGATAACCAACGCAGTACGATCTTTTTGTAACTCATCCAATGCAGACTGTATCGCCCGCTCCGATTCAGTATCCAATGCCGACGTTGCCTCATCCAGCACCAGAATCGGGCAATCGCGTAACAGCGCTCGTGCAATAGCAATACGCTGACGCTGCCCGCCGGACAATAGCACACCGTTCTCGCCAATCACGGTATCCAGACCATTATCCATCTTGCTGATAAAGTCCATCGCATGTGCCATTTTGGCAGCCCGCTCAATTTCTTCACGGCTAAAGCGATCATGACAGGCATAGGCAATATTCTTGGCAATCGTGTCATTAAACAGATGTACGTTCTGTGAGACCAACGCCACCTGGTTACGCAATGAAGCCAAGGTGTAATCACGAAGGTCGCAACCATCCAGTAAAATTTCACCAGATTGAATGTCGTAAAAACGAGTGATCAGATTAGCGATCGTCGATTTACCTGACCCCGAACGTCCAACCAGCGCCACCGTTTTTCCCGGTGGAATATGTAAGCTGACATTGTTCAGCGCCAGATTTTCTCGTCCCGAATAGGAAAAACAGACATTACGGAATTCCAGATCTCCTTTTGCCCGCTCAATCTCCCGTTTGCCAGTGTCTTTTTCCTGTTCCATATCCAAAATAGCGAACAACGTTTGGCAAGCAGCCATCCCACGCTGAAATTGCGCATTGACGTTTGTCAGTGATTTAAGCGGTCGCATCAAGGCGATCATGGAGGAGAAAACAACGGTAATCGTCCCCGCCGTCAGAGTTTCCATCACGCTTGGGAAACTCGCTGCATATAAAACAAACGCCAAGGCCAGCGAAGCAATCAACTGAATAATCGGATCGGATATTGAAGACGCAGACACCAATTTCATTCCCTGTTGGCGCATGCGATTGCTGACCTTGTCAAACCGTTTTGCTTCGACACTCTGGCCACCAAAAATCAGCACTTCTTTATGGCCTTTTAACATCTGTTCTGCACTGGTCGTCACATGCCCCATCGTGTCCTGCATACTTTTACTGATATTGCGAAAGCGTTTGGAAACAAGACGAATGGCAATAGAAACAATAGGCGCAATCACAATCAGGATGATGGAAAGCTGCCAACTGTAATAAAACATCAGAATGAAAAGACCAATGATCGACGCACCTTCTCTAATAACAGTAATCAGGGCACCGGAAGACGACGCAGCAACCTGTTCAGAATCATAGGTGATTCGTGACAACAATGTCCCCGTTGACTGCTGATCGAAGAAAGAAACGGGCATTCCCATAATATGAGAAAATAGGCGGCGGCGCATATTCATCACCACTTTCCCTGAAACCCAGGCAACACAGTAACTGGATACAAAGCCAGACGCCCCGCGCATCAACATCAGTCCAATGACCGCCAGCGGCATCCAGACTAAAATTGACCGATCGGCTTTACCAAAACCGTCATCCAACAAGGGTTTAAGCAAAGACAGCATCAGCGTGTCGCCAGCCGCATTAACAATCAGCGCAATCGCGGCTACCGTTAGCCCCGCTTTAAAAGGAGAGATCATCGGCCAGAGGCGACGAAACGTCTGCCAGGTGGAGAGATCTTTGTCATTCAGCATGCAATAAACCTGAGCCAGAAAGAAATAGCCGCCTATTTTACTCGTTATAGCGCTTTACGCCAAACCACTGATGATACCAACGGGGCGATATTTGTGTTCTAAAGCGCAATATTTGCCATGAATCGGTGAAAAAATGGGCACTTAATTGCCCAAACATGCCCGTGTCTAACCATTCATAACGCTGCTGCCGATATCGTTCGACGACTTTATCTGAAGGTAGTCGCCACGGGTTATAACGTGCGGTGGACGCGATAACATGTTGAGCGTTGACGGCCCGAATAAAAGGCGGCGAAGACGATGTTTTGCTGCCATGATGAGGGATTTGTAACAAATCTGCATTTAGCGCATTCCTTTGCCATCTAACCAGTTGTTTTTCCGCTTCGGACTCAATATCTCCCGTCAACAGAACTCGGTGTTTTCCATCATCAATACGAATCACACACGAATCGTTATTCTCTGCCCGCTCGACCAACCTCGTTGGCCACAAAACCGTAAACGTCAATCCTCTCCAACGCCAGCGTTCCCCCTGAACACATGGCTGATGATCGGCTTGTTTAAATGAACTATAAATATTTGCCGATGGATAAACCTGCCGAATCTGCTCCAGACCACCGATGTGATCCAGGTGGCTATGACTCAGAATAATTTTTTCCACATGAAGGCCCCGCCAGCGCAAATAAGGTAATATTTCTCGCGTTGCCATATCGCCGCCATCCCACCGATTGCCGGTATCATAAAGTACCGCTTTTCCCTCACGTTCAATCACGATCGCCAACCCGTGCCCAACATCTAGCATGTCCACTCGCCAGTTCGGCTCATCATTTTTTACTCGGGAAAGTACGAGTAATACGATCAAGGCCCCCAGCGTAGCGGGATGTGTTTTCCACCAGGCAAAACGCCAGATGGCCACGATGCCCCACCCTGTCACGCTCCCAATCAGTAGCGATCCGTCAAGATCTATCCAGCCAAACTGCAAGTGAGATAATGGCACAAACACCGCATTCAGCGATTGCTCGCCAAGCCACCATAATCCATGGCTCAGGTACGTGAATGGCATAAGGGGCAATGCCAGTAAAATAAGTGGGGTAGTAATAAATGAAACCACGGGAACAGCCCAGAGATTAGCTGGCAAGGACGTCAGGCTAACACCATGAAACATACTGAGTTGTAACGGCATTAACAGTAAAGTAATGCCCGTTTGCAGATGGAGCCATCGTAACCAACACCAACGAAATCGTCGTTGGCAGTGTAAGGGTAATGGGGCCCATTGGAACCAGAAGATAAGCGATGAAACGGCCAAACAAGAAAGCCAGAAACTGTCAGATAAGACGCTAAGCGGATCGCATAACAAAATAAGCGCCACGCACCATAGCCAGACTTGCCATGAAGAGCAAATCACGCCGCTCGCTTTCAACATCATCCAGACAGAAAGTGCTAAAGCGGCTCTGACGGCAGGTGGATTACCGCCAGCTAACCAGACATATCCCCAGGCGACGACAACGCCCGTCAACAGGGGGAAACGATATCCGATGCGATGGGTGAGAAAACCATATTGTATCAGCCGAGCGACGGCCCAGCCGAATCCAGCAGCCAGTGCAATGTGCAGGCCGGATATCGCCATCAGGTGCATCGTTCCCGTTTTTTGTAAAACGGCTTTGGTATCAGGATCAACCGTTTTCATTTCACCAAAGGCCAGCGCCAACAAAATGGAACGCCATGAAAATGACGTCGTTTGTTCTTCCGCCTGTGAAAGAATCCGCTGACGATAGCTACATTCAGCGTCGATAACCTGTGCCGATATGATCCGACCCGACACTGGTTGGCGTTTCGATATCGCCCAACGTTGACTATCAAACCCGCCTTCATTCAAGCGACTATGAACGGGGCGAAAACTTGCGCTCACTGCCCAGCGTTGTCCGCCACACCACTGTTGCATTGATTGCGATAGGGTCACCTGAGCATACAGCGGTGGGAAAACCCAGCGCTGATTAATTTTTTCTAACTTGATAATCACTCTGCTTTCATCAAGCTCTGCAAACCGCATACTGCTAATGGTCACAACCGCGTCAACCGGGCGCTGTGTCAACGGTTCTATCTGCTCCAACAAGGCCTGTGCGGTTAAACCTGCCCAACAAAAGCTAAAAATCGCAACGGCAATAAGGTAAGAAAGGTAAGACCGATGCAGCAACAGTGCGATAGCCAAACCAAGACCCAACCATAACAGCCTCGCAGAGGGCAACGAAGAAAGCACAAGTAAGGGCAAAATACCGATAATCGCAGTTAAACAAAGTATATTCAGCGATATTCTCTTCATCCTTTCCTCACGGTGAAAAGCACAGATTTGCCATGACCAAGCTAAATTCGGCTATCCCGCCGCGACTCAGTGACCGGAGCGTCATCGATTTTCTGCCATTCGCCGCACCTGGAGATACATAGCTTGGCAATACATATCGTTTTACGTAATTTTGCGGTCTGCTATTTCGCCTAGGATGTCGTAGTGTGGCGCTTGCTCATAGCCCAAGAGTAAGAGGAAGGAATCATCCATGCAGTAATGTTTTTCTTTTGCCATCCGTTACAGAGAATTTGCAAAACACTATGCATTTTAAGGATTATTGGGGGGATAAAAGTGACAAAAAAAGGACCGCCTTAGCGATCCCTTTCGTGGTAGGTAACGGTGAATTAACGAAGCGAGAAGATTACTTTACTTCACCCATGGCTTTCAGTTTCTTAGATAATTCACGACGTTCTTTGGATAAATCCGCATTTTTGATGATGTAATCATCCACGCGATCTTCGTAATCGCCACGCATGTTTGCAATGATCCCCTGCACATCTTCAATCGTCATACCGGGCTTCAGGTATTCACTCAGGTTATCCAGCAATAATACGCGCTTCTGGTTGTCACGAATTTTCTTTTCGTTATCAACGATTTCACGTTGCAGTTTATTTTTGCGGCGAAACATGCGCACAAACTCCAGCACATCCTGGAAACACGGTTTAGTGTCCTTATCCATTTGCTATACCCTTACGTAAAGTCATACACAGATTCTTTATGCGCCCACCATACAGGCTAACTATGCTACCTTTCAAGGTGCGGGTTTATTGCTATCAGTGACAAGATATTTAATTATCGATAATACACAGCAATGCGTTGATTATGAACCTGCTCAATCACGACCTCCGTATCAAAAATATCCTCCAGAATCTCAGATTGCATAATGTCTTCCGGCTGACCACTGTAGATGATCTGCCCTTTTCTCATCGCAATAATGTAATCAGAGTAAGTTGAAGCGAAATTGATATCATGGATGACCAGAACAATCGTTTTTCCCAGTTCATCAGCCGCACGACGAATTTGCTTCATCATCGCCACCGCATGTTTCATATCCAGATTATTCAGTGGTTCATCCAGCAACACATATTCTGTGTCCTGACAGAGTACCATCGCGACATAGGCCCGCTGACGCTGTCCGCCAGATAGCTCATCCAAAAAGCGATCTTTAAGTTCAGTCAGGTTAAGAAATGCCAGAGCGGTCGCAATACGTTCACGATCGTCAGCATTTAATCGGCCTTTCGTGTAAGGATAGCGGCCAAATCCGACCAACTCTGCCACCGTTAAGCGACTGGCAAACTGATTTTCCTGCCTCAATACTGACAAACACGTCGCCAGTTTATCACTCGCGGTGGTTGCCACATCCATACCGTTAACACTAACCTGCCCCTGATCCGCCTCCAGTAAACGGCTGATGATAGAAAGCAGCGTCGACTTTCCCGCTCCGTTAGGGCCGATGATTGACGTGACACCACCGCGAGGAATGGTCGCAGTGACATTTTTTAAAACCGTAACATGATTATAGGTCTTGGTTACATTGCCGATGTCAATCACACGGAAACCTTTTTAAGTAACAGTAAAATAAACAAAGAACCACCGATAAATTCAATGACAACAGAGAGTGCGCCAGCCATATTAAGAAGGTGTTCTAAAATTAATTGTCCACCAACCAGCGACACCACGCCCAGTAAAAAAGCGGCGGGAAGCAAAAATCGATGTTGACTGGAGCCAACCACTAAATACGCCAAATTCGCCACCATAAAGCCAAGGAAAGTGAGCGGGCCTACAAGTGCCGTTGAGATTGCCACCAGAATAGATACCAACAACAGAATGATAGTTACGCTCCGTTTGTAATCCATACCCAGATTAATCGCGGTATTACGACCCAGGGCAAGCACATCAAAACGAAAACGCATGCGCCATATTACCCATGCAACCATTGCGGTAATCACAACGGATAATGCGATTAATTCAGGAACCGCTCGGGTAAACGTGGCGAACATCCGTCCTTGTACAATAGCGAATTCACTCGGCGTCAATAGGCGCTGCATCAAATTCGCCATACTGCGAAACAACGTTCCGCAAATGATACCGACCAACAACACCAGATGAAGGTTATTACGGCTACCGGTAAACAACCATCGATACAGCATCGCTGAAAACAGGATCAACAGCACAGCTTCCAGAATAAATTTACCGCCGACACCTAACCCCGGGATACCACCGACGCCGAATACAAAGACTAATGCGGTCTGAATCAGAACAAATAACGCTTCAAACCCCATGATAGATGGTGTTAACACCCGATTATTGGTGACAGTCTGAAACAAAACGGTTGATACGCTCGCAGCAAAAGCAACGAGTAACATCGTGATCAACGTCAATCCCCGGTGCACCATAATGTATTGTAAATTGCTGCCGAGGTTGATCGTCATAAATATGGCGACCAGTCCCAGTGATAATCCTGCCAGCCACATCAGGCGCAGACTCGGAGTCAAACCAGCCAACAGAGAACCAGATTCAACGGGTATCGTAGTATTACGTTCATTAACCGACATGGCGTTTTTGGCTTAACAAGAGAAGAAGGAAAACAACGGCACCGATGACACCAAGAATCACACTCACCGGTATTTCAAATGGATAACGAATAACCCGGCTAATAATGTCACATAGCAACACTAAGCCGCCTCCCAGCAAACAAACCCATGGGATCGTTTTACGCACATTATCACCGAATAACATACTGATCAGATTGGGGACGATGAGACCAAGAAAAGGCAAATTACCCACAACTACAATCACCACGCCGCTAATCACCGCGATGATGGATAACCCCATCAGCATAACCTGCCGATAGTTAAGCCCAACATTGACAGAGAATTCTCGCCCCATTCCTGCCACCGTAAAGCGATCTGCAATCCAACAGGCGACCAGCGTCAATACCCCTACCAGCCACAATAATTCATAGCGGCCTTGCAATACGCCAGAGAAATCACCAGATTCCCAGCTTCCTAACGCCTGCAAGAGATCGAAATGCATCGCGCCAAACGTCGTGATCGCGCTAATCACCGCCCCCAGCATTATGCCAACCAGAGGCACTACCAACGCTGATTTAAGCACCACCCGGCGCAGTAAAATCATGAATAACAACGTGCCAGCCAGCGCGAATACGCTGGCAACGGCCATTTTTAAAAATATCGCTGCACTCGGAAACAGCACCATAACAACCAGCAGCCCCAGGCCAGCAGACTGTGTCGTTCCGGCCAGTGAGGGTTCGACGAAGCGATTCTGCGTCAGTAATTGCATAATTAAACCGGCCACGCTCATGGCGCTCCCCGCCAGAAGCAAGGCTATCGTGCGCGGCACCCGACTAATGAAAAAGATATCGCGCATTGCCGGATCGGTCCAAACGGCTTGCATATTCATCTGTCCTGCACCAATAAACAGGCTGGCTATGACCATGCAAGCAAGTAAAAACACACCAAAAGAAAAATAAAAAGATTTCATTATACAGCCGAGACCTGCCGTTATTGAGATATGTTGGGCTACCCTGCCCATACCCTTTAGGGTCATCATTCCGTGACGTTAAAAATCGCTCCTGGCGATTTTTTATACTTGGCTGTCCTGCCCATTACCCTTCGGGCCGTCACTCTGTGACGTTAAAAATCGCTCCTGGCGATTTTTTATTTTAGGGCGTCGTTCACATCACGCACCAATTCCTGATAACTTTGCAGGCCACCGGCAATATATAACGATGCTGAATCAAGGTAGATAACGCGATTGTTTTGCCATGCGGCTGTTTTATGAATCAACGGATTGTCCAACACTTGTTGAGCCGATTCACCACCTGGGCGACCAATCGCACTGTCACGATCGAGGACAAATAGCCATTCAGGATTAACGCTCAGTAAAAATTCTGACGTCACCACATTGCCGTGGCGCCCAGCATCAGGAAATTCTGTTGCGGGTTTAAATCCCAGTTCATCAAAAATAAAACCAAAGCGAGATTTCGGGCCGTAGGCAGACATTTTCCCACCGCTCACCATCAGCACCAACGCACTGCCTGCATTGGTCGCTTTCTCATGGGTCTGAGCAATATTCTTTTTAAAGTCAGCCAGTTGCTTTTTAGCTTCATCTTCTTTGCCAAAAATCGTTCCCAGCTGTTCGACACGCTGAGTAAAGCTATTCATAAATTGATGTTCATCAACATCCATAGAAATTGTCGGCGCAATCGCACTCAGCTTATCGTAAGCATCGCGTGTACGGCCGCCTGCAATAATCAAATCAGGACCAGCGCTGCTCAGTGCTTCGTATTTCGGCTCAAATAACGTCCCCGCATCGAGGTACTGATCGCCGCTATATTTGGCAAGAAACTCAGGCAGACGAGTACCACTTTTCGGTACGCCGGCGACCTCTATCTTCATCGCATCCAACGTATCCAAGACCGCTGGGTCGAAAACAATGACCTTCTTTGGTGAGAGCGGAACCTGTGTGGTTCCCTGAGCATGTTCGATGCTGATGGTTTTCGTCCCTTCGTTTGTCGATGCTGTCTGATCGCATCCGGACAACGCCAGCATTGACACCAATAATGTTGTTTTCATCGCAATCGTTACGTTCACCCGTACTCTCCTCTCGTGCTACTTATGCCGGAGGTATCCCATCGGCAATAAAAGAATTTCATTATCATTCGCATTAAGGTGCAAAATTGTAACCGAAGGCATGTACGGATGACTAGCAATTATGGGATTGCGGATGTTGATGTACATCAGGAAAGCGCACTAGAAAACGCTATTCAATGTTATCCTTAGCGTTTCCATCTGTTTTTCGCCTGAGAGCAAGTATTAGCTGAACGTGACTATGACCAATAAAACACAACCGACGTTTTTTATTCACGATTATGAAACCTTCGGCAAGCATCCCGCGCACGATCTCCCCGCGCAGTTTGCTGGCGTCCGCACGGATATGGATTTCAATATTATCGGTGAACCGTTGGTGATTTATTGCAAACCAACCGATGATTATTTACCAGAACCAGAAGCCGTAATGATTACGGGGATCACACCGCAATTGGCCTTGTCGAGAGGTGTCAACGAGGCCGAATTTGCCCGCCACATACACGCCGCATTCAGCGAACCTGGCACGTGCATCATGGGATACAATAACATCCGGTTTGATGATGAGGTCAGTCGTAATATTTTTTACCGTAACTTCTATGATCCTTATGCCTATAGTTGGCAAAATGGCAATTCTCGCTGGGATCTGTTAGACGCCCTACGTGCCTGTTATGCGCTACGCCCGGAAGGTATTATCTGGCCTGAAAATGAGGACGGTTTACCCAGTTTTCGACTAGAGCATCTGACTAAAGCGAACGGCGTTGAACACGAACATGCTCACGATGCCATGTCCGATGTTTATGCCACGATCGCCATGGCAAAATTATTGAAGCAGGCTCAACCCAAACTGTTTGATTACCTGTTTCAATTGCGGAATAAAAACAAAGTCAATCAACTTATTGACGTTCCCAAAATGAAACCGCTTGTGCATGTGTCTGGGATGTTTGGTGCAGCAAAAGGCAATACCAGTTGGGTCGTTCCCTTGGCATGGCATCCGGATAACCGAAACGCGGTGATCATGTGCGATTTGGCTGGTGATATGACGCCATTACTAACACTGAATGCGGATGAACTGCGTGAGCGCTTATACACTCGCCGCGAACAGTTATCTCATGAACAAAGCCCGGTTCCGATTAAGCTCGTTCACATTAATAAATGTCCGGTACTGGCACCCGCCAGTACATTGCGGCCAGAAGATGCGGCCCGGTTGGGAATCGATCGCCAGCGTTGCCTGGACAATCTAGCATTATTGCGACAGAACGCGCAGGTTAGAGAGAAAGCCGTTGAATTGTTCGCCGAAACATCGGCCTTTGCGACGTCCAACGATGTTGACTTAAGATTGTACGATGGCTTCTTCGGCGATGCCGATCGCATGTCCATGAAGATCATTCAGGAAACGGCACCACAAAACTTGCCCGCATTGGATTTAAAATTTGTGGATAATCGGCTGGAACCGCTGTTGTTTCGCTATCGGGCACGCAACTTTCCTCAAACACTGGATGATAACGAGCAACAGCGTTGGTTACAGCATCGACAAGAGAGATTTACGGCTGAACGCTTACAGGAATATATTACCGAACTCGACGACCTTTATCAGCGCTATGAAGGCGATCGGCAAAAGACCGACCTGATAAAAGCTCTGCTGGCTTACGCTCAAACGCTAGCCAGCTAACTAACGGTCAGGAAAATGCCTGACCGTATGCCGTTTTAAACAAGCTCTTCCGTACTCTGTGGCACCGGCTGGCTGAAAGCCTTGGTGACAAACACCAAGTAAATCAGTCCTACCGTTGCCCAGATCAGCCCCAGCGTCATTGAACTTTCTTCCAAATTCACCCACAACGCACCGACGGTCAACGCACCGAGTACTGGCAGAATCAGGTAGCTAAAGGTATCTTTCAGCGTACGGTTACGACGTTCACGAATGTAGAACTGTGAAATCACAGACAGGTTAACAAAAGTAAACGCCACCAAGGCACCAAAATTAATCAGCGCCGTCGCCGTAACCAGATCGAAAGATACCGCAGAAAGTGCGATCGCTCCCACCAGCAAGACATTCAGAGAGGGCGTCCGCCATTTGGGATGAACGTAGCCGAAGAAACGTTCAGGGAATACACCATCACGTCCCATGACATACATCAGACGCGATACGCCGGCATGTGCCGCCATACCCGACGCCAGAACGGTCACGCAGGAAAACACCAGAATAATCGACTGGAAGAATTTGCCAGCGACATACAACATGATTTCCGGTTGCGACGCATCGGGGTCTTTAAACCGAGAGATGTCAGGAAAATACAATTGCAGGAAATACGCCACAGCAATAAAAATCACACCGCCGATCAATGCCGTCAGGAAAATCGCTTTCGGAATAACGTTGCTGGCGTCCTGCGTTTCCTCAGACAACGAGCTGATACCATCAAACCCTAAAAACGAGAAACACAGTATCGTCGCGCCAGTGATCATAGGCACTACGTGAGCATTTTCGGACCAGAACGGCTTCGTACTGGTCAGCGTACCCGCACCTTCACCTTGATATACGCCGTGAATAACCAGTCCCAGAAACACAACCATAATGGCAACCTGAACCACCACAATAATCGAGTTAAGGTTAGCGACCAAGTTAATACCACGCAGGTTAAACAGCGTCATCAGACCAACCAAGGCTGCAACAAAAATCCACGAAGGAACGCCGGGGAAAATGGCTTCAAGATAAATTTTCGCCAGCAGGATGTTAATCATCGGCATGAATAAATAATCAAGCAACGACGACCAGCCAACCATAAACCCAACGTGAGGGCTAATCGCTTTCTGCGCATAGGTATAAGCAGAGCCTGCGGACGGGAAACGGCGCACCAGCTTACCGTAACTTAACGCAGTAAAAAGAATGCCAGCTAACGCAAAGGCATAGGCCGTTGCGACATGCCCATCCGTCAGACCAGAAACGATACCAAACGTATCAAAAATGGTCATTGGCTGCATATAGGCCAACCCCATCATGACAACGGGCCATAACGTGAGTGTTCTTTTTAAGTGGACACGTTTTGTCGAGGTAATGTTGGTATCAAATGACATGGCGTACTCCTCCTTTGCCAGCAAAAGACGTAACACCCGCATTCATGGCAGAGTGATATCGATTGGACATGGAAGAAGTAACACGTGAATAATTCGAACAGGTCAAACCTGGATAGCGACGAGAAGAGATAGCTGATACAGCACTCAAAATAAATTGTGGCTGAATCGCGCCATAATCAATGCTTTTGCAGCACAAACCGGCGGGCACCGGCAAAAAGCTTACAGATTGCCCCATCTTTCCTTTCCTCACTGTGGCTCACTGGCACACACAAACAGATTTATCTATCCGGATCGTTGTCCGGCCTCTTAGTTAAAGACATGAATGCAAAAAAATAACCGACGCGAATGAAGGCGTCGGCTATTTTGCAAGGCGCGTATTCTGCATCAGACATTCCCAGATAACAAGACGCTGGGAGTAGCAGATACCATTTTCTAATGAAAATTTTTATAACGCGTTGTTTTAATAAATTTTTATTTAGCTGCTGAATGTCAAATCTGTAACAAATAACACGAAGAAATTACAAATCATCCTGAAATTTTTTCTTTTTTTCGTTCTGTAATCTTTCTAGCTCGAAAATGACCTGCTGCAAATCTCGTTCTTGCGCAGCGGATAAGGCCAAAAACTTAAAACTCAGGCGCTGAGTAAGCTTAATCTCACCTTTATTATCAACAACTTTTACTGCTGATTGACCAACAAATTGTAAATCAATACAGAAAAAGCCATATTCATCAAGGTCCATTTCAACCTTTTCGATAATATCGCCTTCTTTCAATAAATCCGTCGTATCGCGGTCGGTATAAAGACTCAATCCTCCCAATGAAAGATCCTTGATCGTAAATTGGAAATGACTATCGTCTGGCAATTCCCCGCGGCACGTTAGCGGCGGCCACAAAGGAGTATTAATGCGAAAATAGGTTCGACGTTGAATCAAATAAAGTTGTTCAGGAATCGAGGCCGTAAATGCCGGTAACCCCTGAAAATCAACAGTCCGGGCAATTTCTGCTTTAAACTCAACCTTGGCACCAGCCGGCTCAGCAACAAACGACAACGCCCCCGCATACAACGCACGGCTGTTCTCTTTCTCTACGCCTCCCAAATCAAAAACAAACATGTCATTATTCGGCATGACATCCAGGATTTTACTAATGAACTGACCACGAGAATGATGAACCATTACGGTCGTATCATTTTTCTTCAACTCACGCAGCGTCGCACAAATAGCCAGCCTATTGCGCTTAACAAACTGCTCTTTCAAATTTTCATCCACCGCTTTTGTCCCCACCATACAGATAATGGTTTATACCCGTCATACTTCAAGTCGTATACGCGTTGATCGCCGTACATGCTGGGTATGTTGCTAAATATCTCGAATGAACCACATGATACAAATCGGTTTAAACGGTATCGACACATTCTGCATACAACTTTAGGAAATTAATTAGAAAAAACGCCTTGCCTCATTCAGCATCATTCATCCCGAGACAACGTTATCGAGGAACGACGAGCCCCTCAGACACGCCATAAAGCCCGATGGGTAACCTCGCGTTACCGCACTTTTCACAACAGAATCTGTGCGTTTGTCCAAACACGAGAGATGATCATCACACATCTTTATTACATCAATACCTATTACTAAATATCCCCTTAAGAACTCCGATAAGAGCATGGAACAGGCTGAACGTTACGTCTGTCACTACACCTGAATAGCCATGGAGAGCATCATGTTCTTAGCAAGAAGAATCAAAGACTTTAAAATATCGCAAAAACTTTATATTGGCTTCGGGATCATACTCCTATTGGTGGTTATTTCATCACTACTGAGTACCGTTCGATTCAGGGAAATCAAAGATATTTATGAAAAAACCAACTTGATTTATAACATCAATATTGATGTATTCCAGGCCAAAATAAACCGGTTGAAATACTTCTACTCTTATGACGAAAAATCACGTGAAACGATGTCTGGATATATCAGACATGCATCCCAACTCAGCGATGATGCAAAAAAATTATCATGGAGCAATGAAGAACAATCGATTATCAACGACATTGTTCAGCACTTAAACGAGTTCCAGAATGCAATCACGGAGATGGGAAAGGCGACACAACGCGTAGTGGAAAGTAAGAATAGGATTGATACCGCCAACCTGCAAAACATAACCGCTGATTTCTCTACAGAAGAACTGGCACGACTGATACCAGAAATAAAAAGTCGCTCGTATGCGTTACAACTGAAACAAGATAATGATGCCCTAAAAGCGCTGAATGACATATTTAGCCAGTTTGAACAACGCTATCAGAACACGATTAGCACGCTAAGCCCTGAACAAAACACGATAGCCGCCAGCTTACAAGCGTTTGTCACCAACTATAAAAATCTGAATGATGAATATTTCAGAAACATCAATGAACTAAAAAAAGCAGAAGATGGCGTGAAAGTTGGCGGTGATAAAAGCAGCGCGTCGATTAAAGCCATTATCACCATCGTAAAAGAGAAGAATGATGCACTGGCTTATAATTCCGCGACAATCACGATGATCATCGGCCTTATTGCCGTCATTATCGGTATCGTCATCTCGTTGCTGATTACTCGTCAAATTACCCAACCCATTATCCACAATCTCTCGCTGGCTGAAAAAATTGCTGAGGGCGATCTAACTTCCACCATCGTTGCCGATCGTAATGACGAGTTGGGGCAGCTCACATCGGCAATGGGTCGCATGAATGAAAAACTGCGCCATATGATATCTGAAGTCCGTGACAGCGTTGGCAGCGTCAGTATGTCAGCTTCCAAAATCGCCACAGGAAATACCGATTTATCCTCTCGGACGGAGCAACAGTCCGCCGCCGTCGTTGAAACCGCGGCGAGTATGGAAGAACTGACTTCTACGGTGAAAAACAACGCGGATAACGCCAAACATGCCAGCCAGATCGCCGCCGATGCCTCACAAAGCGCACACAAAGGCGGCGATGTGGTTAAAAAAGTTGTCACGACCATGGATGATATCGCAGCCAGTTCGAAGAAAATTGCCGATATTACGACCGTCATTAATAGCATCGCATTTCAAACCAACATATTGGCGTTGAATGCGGCAGTCGAAGCCGCCCGGGCAGGCGAGCAAGGACGCGGTTTTGCCGTCGTCGCAGGGGAAGTTCGCAATCTTTCACAAAGAAGTTCTCAAGCGGCAAAAGATATCGCCGCGCTAATTTCAGAATCCGTCGATCGCACCAATGCGGGTAGTCAGTTAGTTGCTGTTGCCGGGGAAACCATGGAGCAAATTGTGTCTGCCGTCGCACGCGTTAACGATATTATGGGGGAAATTTCATCTGCCTCAGAAGAGCAAAGTCGGGGGATTGGGCAAATTGCACAAGCCATCGGCGAATTAGATACCACCACACAGCAAAATGCGTCACTCGTTATGGAATCGTCGATTTCTGCAAATTCATTGGAAGAACAAGCGATTTTACTGGAAAACCTGCTCACCAATTTTCGTCTTTCCACACACGATAATCTCGAACGCACGCCGTCTGTCGCTGCGCTACCTACACCGCACTCATCTCCAAAACGCGCCACTGAATCATCAGGAAAAGACTGGACTTCATTTTAACAAGGCACCCAGACAGCCCATTGACTGTCTGAGCAACACAATAAAACTGAATTAAATAAGGTGTGCATTAACTCAAGGGCATCGTCATAGGGTCAGGATATTGATATTCAAATCCAAGTTCCTGACAAATACGTTGCCCATCAACCAATCTGCCCGAATCGCCGTTACCTCCGGCTGCAAACTGTGGTAATGGCAAATTCAGCTTACGCGCCTGATCTTGATAATAGCGCTGCTTTACCGGGTGCAACGGCGCACAAAGATTATAAAGATGCCCACCATGCGGTCGTTTCAGCAGTAGCTGAATGGCCGACATGACATCTTCCTGATGTACCAGATTAACACCATGAGCACCACCCGCTAACCCCACTTTCCCAGCCAGAAACCGACCTGGGTGGCGTTCAACTCCAACAAGGCCAGCCAATCGCAAGATATCCACCGAAACATCCGGTAAGTGCTGCAACCATTGCTCAAGGGAGACTAACGTTTTACCCGCAGTAGTGACTGGATTTAACGCCGACGACTCTTTTACCGTCCCAGACGTACTACCATATACCGATGTTGAACTGGTAAAAATAATACGCGACACATGAAAAACGCGAGCTGAATTAACTAACTGTTGTACCGCCTGCGCATACCCTTCTCCCCCTTTAGCCGTGCGGCTAGCCGGTAGCGTAATGATGAGAACATCTGCCTGAAGTAATGCATTCAGTTCATTCGCATCGCATTCCAACTCTGGCGTAAATTTAAGCTTGTAACACTCAATACCGCTCATTCGAGCGGCATCAACACCATCCATCGTCGTTTTACTGCCGACAACCTGATAGCCCCGACCTTTTAGTGCCAATGCCAGTGGCATGCCTAACCATCCCAGCCCGATAATCGCCACTCTCTTCATCATTCACTCTCTCCGATCAGCATCTCAGGTTGCCACATACCTCGTTTCAAATAAAAAAGTGTTGCGTATTAGCCTGAATATAGTTTAGGTTATTCGACAGGCAACATGACATAGATAAATTAAGAGAGAATTATGACTCGCGTTCTGTTTAACCACCATCATCACCATCATCCTGATTAGTCTTTCAGGCGTTTGGTGCTGGAAGACATTAAGATCTTCCAGTGGCGCAGAACGAAAAGAGAGCCCTCGGAAGATCAACTTCCGAGGGTTTTTTTATGTGCGCAAGACTAAAAAAACCACGTATTTGAAAATAGCTTTAATTGACAGGTTAATGAGGTTTCCATGCTGGATAAAACACGTTTACGGATAGCAATGCAAAAATCTGGGCGTCTGAGCGACGACTCACGCGAACTGCTGGCTCGTTGTGGTATTAAAATTAATTTACAGCAGCAACGTCTTATCGCCTTTGCCGAAAACATGCCAATCGATATTCTACGCGTCCGTGATGATGATATTCCGGGATTGGTCATGGATGGCGTGGTCGATTTGGGCATCATCGGTGAGAATGTATTGGAAGAAGAGCTACTTAATCGTCGTGCTCAGGGTGAAGATCCCCGTTATTTCACGCTGCGCCGTCTGGACTTTGGCGGCTGCCGCCTGTCGTTAGCCATGCCGCTGGACGAAGCCTACACCGGCCCCGAATGTCTGCAAAACAAACGTATTGCCACCTCTTATCCTCACCTGCTTAAACAGTACCTTGACCGTAAATCCATCAGCTTCAAATCCTGCCTGTTGAACGGCTCCGTCGAAGTCGCGCCGCGTGCCGGTCTGGCTGATGCCATCTGCGATCTGGTATCAACCGGTGCAACGCTGGAAGCAAACGGTCTGCGTGAAGTAGAAGTGATTTACCGCTCTAAAGCCTGCTTGATCCAACGCGATGGCGACATGCCCGCCGAGAAACAGCAACTCATTGATAAATTGCTAACCCGTATGCAGGGCGTGATTCAGGCGCGTGAATCAAAATATATTATGTTGCACGCACCTAGTGAGCGTCTGGATGAAGTCATCTCATTATTACCGGGAGCAGAGCGACCTACCATTTTGCCACTGGCTGGCGACCAAAGCCGCGTCGCAATGCACATGGTCAGCAGCGAAACGCTGTTCTGGGAAACCATGGAAAAACTCAAATCGCTCGGTGCCAGCTCAATTCTGGTTTTACCGATTGAAAAAATGATGGAGTGATACCGATGGCAGATAATACCCAAAGCACTGGCAGTTTCAGCACTCTCGTTGACTGGCAACGCTGTTCAGTTGAAGAGCAGCGCCAATTATTGACGCGCCCCGCCATTTCTGCGTCAGACCGCATCACCGCCATCGTGAGCGATATTCTGACAAACGTGAAAAGCCGTGGTGATAGCGCTCTGCGCGACTACAGCGCACAGTTTGATAAAGTACAGGTGAATGCGATCCGCGTCACCGAAGCTGAGATTGCCGCCGCCTCGGCGCGTCTGGGTGATGATGTCAAACAGGCCATGACGATCGCCGTACGTAATATCGAGACATTCCACAACGCGCAAAAACTGCCGACAGTCGATATCGAAACGCAGCCAGGCGTGCGTTGCCAGCAGATCACTCGCCCTATCGCGACTGTCGGCCTGTATATTCCTGGCGGATCCGCTCCACTACCGTCAACCGTGCTGATGCTGGGAACGCCTTCACGCATCGCAGGCTGCGGGCGCGTCGTGCTGTGTTCTCCTCCGCCGATTGCCGATGAAATTTTGTATGCAGCACAACTGTGTGGCATTAAAGAAGTCTTTCAGCTTGGTGGCGCACAAGCGATTGCCGCAATGGCGTTTGGCACCGAGAGCGTACCGAAAGTGGATAAAATTTTTGGCCCTGGCAACGCCTATGTGACGGAAGCCAAACGTCAGGTTAGCCAACAGCTTGATGGCGCTGCCATCGATATGCCTGCCGGTCCATCCGAAGTGCTGGTGATCGCCGATAGTGGCGCGACGCCTGCCTTTGTCGCGTCTGATCTGCTGTCGCAGGCGGAGCACGGCCCAGACTCACAGGTCATCCTGCTCACCCCTGATGCAGAAATGGCCGAAGCCGTGGCAACCGCGGTTGAAGAACAACTTACACAGCTATCCCGCGCAGAGATCGCGCGTCAGGCGCTGGCCAGCAGCCGTGTCATCGTCGCCCGTGATTTGGCGCAATGTATTGAAATCAGCAATCAATATGGTCCGGAACACCTGATCATCCAGACCCGTGACGCTGAATCGTTGGTCGATCGCATCACCAGCGCGGGTTCAGTGTTCCTTGGTGACTGGTCACCAGAATCCGCTGGCGACTACGCCTCCGGCACCAATCACGTATTGCCTACCTACGGCTATACCTCAACCTATTCAAGCCTTGGTTTAGCCGATTTCCAAAAACGTATGACCGTACAACGGCTCACGCCGCAGGGATTATTGCAACTGGCACCAACGATAGAAACGCTGGCACAGGCCGAACAACTGACCGCCCACAAAAACGCCGTCACTCTGCGTGTTGCCGCACTGAAGGAGAAAGCATGAGCAGCATTGAAGAACTGGCTCGCGCCAACGTCCGAGCGCTGACGCCCTACCAATCTGCCCGTCGTTTAGGCGGCAACGGCGATGTCTGGCTAAATGCTAATGAGTATCCAGAAGCACCCACATTCCAACTTACCCAGCAAACGCTGAACCGCTATCCTGAATGTCAGCCAGAAACCGTTATTCGTCGTTATGCTGATTATGCCAATGTACAACCGGAACAAGTTCTGGTCAGTCGTGGCGCAGATGAAGGCATCGAATTGCTCATCCGCGCCTTCTGCGAACCGGGGAAAGATGCCATCCTGTACTGTCCGCCGACTTACGGCATGTATGCCGTCAGCGCCGAAACGTTTGGCGTAGAACGCCGTACGGTAGCCAGCAAATCAGACTGGCAGTTGGATCTTGATGCGATTGAAGCACAGTTAGTCGGCACCAAGGTTATTTACGTTTGCAGCCCGAATAACCCGACCGGTAACTTAATTGCACGAGAGGATCTACGCCAGTTACTCACGCTGGCACAGGGAAAAGCGCTGGTCGTGATTGATGAAGCCTACATTGAATTCTGCCCACAGGCATCGACCACGAGCTGGCTCAGCGAATTTCCACATTTGGTGATCCTACGTACCTTGTCCAAAGCCTTTTCACTCGCCGGATTACGCTGTGGCTTTACGCTGGCAAACCCAGAGGTGATTCAACTGCTGCTGAAGGTGATTGCACCTTACCCGCTGTCGACCCCCGTCGCGGACATTGCCGCGCAGGCATTGAGTCGAGAAGGCATCGCAAAAATGAAAGCGAATGTTGAAGAAATTACCGTTAATCGTCGCTGGCTGAGTGACAAACTACAAGCACTTGCCTGTGTTGAGGCCGTGTTTCCCAGCGAAAGCAACTATCTGCTGGTGCGCTTCACTGCATCGTCTGCTGTATTCAAGACGCTGTGGGATCAGGGCATTATTCTACGAGATCAAAATAAGCAACCGAGCCTTGCAGGCTGTTTGCGTATTACCATCGGCAGCCGCTACGAATGTGAACGCGTTGTTGCTGCATTACAACCATTTCCAGGCATCAACGCTTAATTTTAAGGAGCCGCCGTGGGCCAGAAATATCTCTTTATTGACCGTGATGGAACCTTGATTGCCGAACCACCTGAAGATTTTCAGGTTGATCGGTTGGATAAACTGGCGCTTGAGCCCGATGTCATTCCTTCGCTGCTCGCGCTACAGAAGGCCGGTTATACGCTGGTGATGATCACCAATCAGGATGGACTCGGAACCGATAGTTTTCCGCAGGAAACCTTCGATCCACCGCATAACTTAATGATGCAGATCCTGACATCACAAGGTATCCGATTCCAGGAAACGTTAATTTGTCCACATCTGCCAGCCGACCACTGCGAGTGTCGCAAGCCCAAGACAGCACTGGTAACCCAATATCTGCAAGAAGGTGCGATAAACCTTGCGCATAGTTACGTTATCGGCGATCGGGAAACTGACATTCAGCTGGCAAAAAACATGGGCATTACTGGCCTGCTCTACCAGCGCGGTGGGCTGAACTGGCAAGCGATTACCAACCAGCTAACCAAGCGTAACCGTCATGCACACGTCAACCGCGTCACGCGTGAAACCTCGATTGATGTCAACGTCTGGTTGGATCAGGAAGGTAACAGTAAAATCAATACCGGCGTCGGTTTTTTCGATCATATGCTAGATCAGATCGCCACCCACGGCGGCTTTCGCATGAACATTGAAGTGAAAGGCGACCTCTATATTGACGATCACCACACCGTTGAAGATACCGGTCTCGCGCTGGGCGAAGCATTAAATAAAGCGCTGGGCGACAAACGCGGTATTGGTCGATTTGGTTTTGTCCTGCCGATGGATGAGTGTCTGGCGCGCTGTGCGCTGGATATTTCCGGGCGTCCGCATCTGGAATATAAAGCGGAATTCAGCTACCAGCGCGTGGGCGACCTGAGCACAGAAATGGTCGAACACTTCTTTCGTTCGCTGTCCTATTCCATGGCCTGCACACTGCACCTGAAAACCAAAGGGCGTAACGATCATCACCGCGTTGAAAGCCTGTTCAAGGTCTTTGGACGGACACTGCGTCAGGCGATCCGCGTGGAAGGTGACACGTTACCGAGCTCGAAAGGAGTGCTTTGATGAAGGTCGTCATTCTTGATACCGGCTGCGCCAATCTCTCTTCGGTGACCTATGCCGTGCAGCGCCTGGGATACGCGCCCGTCATCAGCCGCGAGGCTGACATTGTCCTGCAAGCGGACAAGCTGTTTCTGCCCGGCGTCGGCACCGCGCAGGCCGCGATGCAGCAACTGGCCGATCGCAATCTGATCGATCTCATCAAAGCCTGCACCCAGCCTGTACTTGGTATCTGTCTCGGTATGCAATTACTGGGTACACACAGTGACGAAAATGGCGGCATCTCCACACTAAACCTCGTTGATGCACCCGTGAAAAAGATGGTTGACCACGGTTTGCCGTTACCGCATATGGGCTGGAATCAGGTGACGCCACAGGCTGGACATCGTTTATTCCGTGATATTGACGATGGTGCTTATTTCTATTTCGTCCACAGTTACGCGATGCCTGTTTGTGCCAATACCATTGCGCAAGCTCACTATGGCGAAGCGTTTACGGCGGCAGTGGAAAAAGACAATTTCTTTGGCGTTCAGTTCCACCCTGAACGCTCGGGTGCCGCTGGTGCACAATTGCTGAAAAACTTTTTGGAGATGTAGAGCGTCATGATTATTCCCGCATTGGACCTGATTGACGGGCAAGTGGTCCGTCTGCATCAGGGCGATTATGGTCAACAGCGCCAATACGGTAGCGATCCCCTACCCCGTTTGCAGGACTACCAACAGCAAGGTGCAGGTGTGTTGCATTTGGTCGATCTGACTGGCGCCAAAGATCCGGCAGCTCGCCAGATCCCACTGTTAACGACCCTGTTGGCCGGCGTGAGCGTACCGGTTCAGATCGGCGGCGGCATCCGCACCGAGCAGGACGTGGAGGCGCTATTGACAGCCGGAGCCAGCCGCGTGGTGATTGGTTCTACTGCCGTCAAACAACCGGAACGCGTTCAGCAATGGTTCACGCGCTACGGTGCGGAAGCGCTGGTGCTGGCGCTGGACGTGCGTATTGACGCCAAGGGTACAAAATATGTCGCCATCAGCGGCTGGCAGGAAAACTCCGACGCGACGCTTGAGCAGGTCGTCGAACGATATCTGCCATTCGGTCTGAAGCATGTTTTGTGCACCGATATTTCTCGTGATGGTACGCTGAGCGGCTCCAACGTCGAGCTCTATCGTGAAATCAGTCAGCGCTACCCACAGATCGCCTTTCAAGCCTCCGGCGGCATCGGTAACTTGACGGATATCGCCAATTTACGCGGTAGCGGTGTGCAAGGTGTCATCGTCGGCCGTGCCTTGCTCGAAGGCAAATTTAACGTCAAGGAGGCGATTTCATGCTGGCAAAACGGATAATTCCTTGTCTGGACGTGCGTGACGGGCAAGTGGTGAAAGGCGTGCAATTCCGTAATCACGAAATCATCGGCGACATCGTACCGCTGGCACAGCGCTACGCGCAGGAAGGTGCCGATGAACTGGTGTTTTATGATATCACCGCGTCATCCGATGGACGTGTGGTGGACAAAAGCTGGGTATCCCGCGTTGCTGAAGTCATCGACATTCCCTTTTGCGTGGCGGGCGGAATAAAAAGCGTGGAAGAAGCGGGTCAAATCCTCTCTTTCGGCGCAGATAAAATTTCTATCAATTCACCGGCGCTCGCCGATCCAGAGCTGATTACCCGACTGGCCGATCGTTATGGCGTGCAGTGCATCGTCGTCGGGATTGATACCTGGCACGATGCTGCAACGGGCCGCTACCATGTTAATCAATATACCGGTGATGAAACGCGTACCAAGGTCACGACCTGGGAAACGCTGGCCTGGGTGGAAGAAGTACAAAAACGCGGTGCGGGCGAGATTGTTCTGAACATGATGAACCAGGACGGCGTACGCAACGGCTACGATTTACACCAGTTGAATCTGGTGCGTGAGGTCTGCAACGTCCCACTCATCGCTTCCGGCGGCGCAGGCACCATGGAACATTTTCTGGATGCGTTCCAAATCGCCCACGTTGATGGCGCGCTGGCCGCATCGGTGTTTCACAAGCAAATTATTAATATTGGCGAACTGAAACAATATCTTAAGCAACAGGGTATGGAGATTCGGGTGTGTTAAGCAAAGAGCGCTTTCTAAACGACGAACAACGAAACCAACTCGATTGGGAAAAAACAGACGGTATGCTACCGGTTGTCGTGCAACACGCGGTATCCGGTGAAGTGTTGATGCTGGGCTATATGAATCAGGATGCCTTACAGGTAACGGAAGAGAGCGGCAAGGTCACGTTTTTCTCACGAACCAAACAACGACTGTGGACCAAAGGGGAATCTTCCGGCCATTTCCTGAATGTCGTCTCTATCACGCCAGACTGCGATAACGATACGCTGCTGATCCTGGTTAATCCTGTCGGGCCAACCTGTCATCTTGGCACCAGCAGTTGCTTCTCACCAGCTGCCAGCGACTGGACGTTCCTCTATCAGTTGGAGCAACTGCTTGCCGAACGTAAACTTGCGGACCCTACCAGCTCTTACACCGCGCGTTTATATGCCAGCGGCACCAAGCGTATTGCGCAGAAAGTTGGAGAAGAAGGTCTGGAAACCGCATTAGCGGCAACGGTACATGACCGCGAAGAACTGACGAACGAAGCCGCTGATTTGATGTACCACCTGCTAGTATTGTTACAGGATCAGAATTTGGATCTGGCAACCATTATCCATTGCCTGAAAGATCGCCACGCTAAGTAATCCTCCGCGCGCATAGTACGATGCGCGCGATTTCCCCCTTCCTTCTTTTTATCAAACCGATCGTTAGCACCAAAATAATGCACACGGCGTACTATTTTGGTGCGCTACGCCATTTTTTGGTGCATTTTGAGAAGGTGAAAAATATCTTTCTGCTGAAAAAAAATAGCATTTCACCTTATTTATTATCCATTCAACACATTGATTAAATTGTATTAATTTTATACTTCAACACGTTTCTTTCGCGGTTTTTTCATACTGGCATATTTTCTGCAAAGTCTCATATATAGGAACCTGGTTCCATTTTTTGAGACTTCGTCATGAGCATATTAAATACGACAGCCGACATTCTAAAATTGATGAGCCAGCTCAAACGCAGCATTACTGCGAGCGATCTCATCACTCAGTTGCACATGCCCAAAAGTACCGCGTCCCGTGTGCTAAAGCAGTTGTGTGAAGTAGGCTTTTTGCAACGCGATCCTGAATCTGCCAGTTATCAAACCGGTCTCTTGCTAATCGAAGCGGCTTATCTGGCGCATCGTGTTTCTTCTCTGACCGATGATATAGAACAAGCTTTGCGCAGTTTATGTCAACGTACCGGCCACACAGGTTATCTTTCCGTATTGGATGGCGACGAAGTGCTGGTGTTACGCGTCATCCCCGGCCGCCATGCTCTGCGCGTCATTACTTACCCCGGCACACGTTCTCCGGCCTGGGAAACCTCGACCGGTCGCGCATTACTCTCTCGCTTTTCGGACGAACATCTCGCCGCCCATTACCCGACGCCGCATACCAAAACCTCGCTGGATGTCACGGCACAATTGGCGCGCATTCATACTATTCGCCAACATCGCTGGTCACATGCGGTCGATGAAGCGGTACCGGGCACCGCATCCGTAAGTTGTTCCGTCCACAACCCACAGACAAAAGAGAGCATCGCTTTCTGTCTCACCTTTCCGTCTTCCATGGCGGATCAGCAGGAGATCCTGCTGTTGGCACAACAGCTCTATCAGGCGGCAATGCCTATTGGTAAAAAATATGGCGACCCCTACTGGTTAGGCTGATGTAAATAATCATAACAACATCGCACTCTCGCATTTATAACGCTTACAGGAGTGGTATCACATGTCACAACCTTCATTACACCAGGAAGAAACGCCGCCAGAGGTACATCAGCGGACATTCAGTCCGCTGACATTGCTGTTTCTGGTTATTCTCAGTATGTTTGGCGCCGTCATTGGCATCCAGTTGCTTACCACACTCGGTGTCACACCCAACACATCGATCATCGGGGCACTCATTGCCATGTTGATCGCCCGGGTGCCGTTACAACTCATGCGGCGTTTTCGTTCCATTCATGTACAGAACCTGGCGCAAACCGCCATTTCGTCCGCGACCTTTGGCGCAGCCAATAGCCTGCTATTGCCAATCGGTATACCGTGGTTGTTTGATCGGCCCGATTTAATTTTACCGATGTTCATTGGGGTCGCGCTGGCGATGTTGTTGGACGGCTATTTACTTTACCGCATGTTCAACACATCCGTTTTCCCCGCAACCGGAACCTGGCCACCGGGTGTTGCTGCTGCGGAATCCATCAAAGCTGGGGATAAAGGCGGAAAACAGGCGGTATTACTCAGTGCCGGATTGGCGTTGGGCGTTCTGGGTTCCAGCTTTAAATTGCCGATGTCCGCGATGGGGACAGCATTTATCGGGAACATCTGGGCGCTCTCGATGTTTGGTATCGGTCTATTGTTGCGTGGTTATAGTCAACCACTGCTGGGGATTGATATTAATCAGCACTATATTCCTCATGGCATGATGATCGGTGCGGGTATTGTCGCGCTATTCCAGGTCATCATGTTAATTCGCGGTAAACGCAATACCTCGGGGGTATTAACCGCCGAAGCGCTAAAAGCTGCCAATGATGACCGTCACCATGTTCTTTCCGCGCTGCGCATGGGAGCCATCGGTTATATCGTGATCGCAGCATTAATTGCTTTCGGTACCGGACTGTACAGTGAAATGTCAGTAGGTATGCTGATTGCCTTCATCTTCTATGCCGCTTTTGCTGCTTTCATCCATGAACTGATTGTCGGTCTTGCGGCCATGCACTCGGGCTGGTTTCCGGCATTCGCCGTGGCGCTGATTACGCTGATCATCGGTATGATGATTGGTTTCCCCATGCTCGCGCTAGCTGTACTTTGTTCATTTTCCGTTGCAACCGGTCCCGCTTTCGCCGATATGGGATATGACCTCAAAGCCGGATTTATCCTGCGAGATAATGGACATGATGCTGCCTTCGAGCTGGAAGGGCGTCGCCAACAGTTGTTCGCAGCCATGATTGCCTTTGTGGTTGCTATCCCTGTCGTGTATTTCTCTTACCAGAGCTATTTTCAACAAGGGCTGATTCCCCCCGTCGCCAAAGTCTATGTCGCCACGATCAAGGCTGGCGTGTCTGGTGACATTGCGACCTCATTGCTCATATGGGCCATACCCGGTGCCATTATCCAATGGTTGGGAGGTTCTCGTCGGCAGCTCGGTGTGCTACTGGCTACTGGCCTGCTGATTGCCAATCCCCTTGCAGGTTGGGCGGTAATGGTAGGGATTGCACTACGACTCGTCATTCTGAAATGGGGAAGCGCCGAAATGCGTAGTCAAATGGAAGTGTTCGCAGCAGGGCTGATTGCCGGTGACGCTATCTATAGCTTCTTCCATTCTATTTTCGCCAGCAAGATCGGCGGTAAGTAAATGCAGTAAAACATGCTATTGATGCGACAACTATATGTCGCATCACCCTATATCAATCCTAAATAAGAGAATATGTTATGAGCCTTTTCCAAACATTGAACGTGATTGAAGCCCTTGATTCTGCGACAGCCAGCGGTCAGACCGTCGTTGAGCTCTTATCCGCTTACCCACAGGTTGACATTACGGTAACCGAAATCACCGGCCCAAAAGGCAAAACCGACTTTGTTAAAATTGTCATTCCCGGCACTGACGGCAAACGTAACGGTGGAAAAGCGCCAACATTAGGGATCGTAGGTCGGTTAGGCGGCATTGGCGCCCGCCCAGGACGCATTGGGTTAGTTTCCGACGGTGACGGTGCCATCGCGGCGGTGGCAGCAGCGGTAAAACTGGCCAAAATGCAAACATTAGGTGATAGCCTGCCTGGCGACGTAATCCTGTGCACACATATTTGCCCTGATGCGCCCACTCGCCCCCATGAGCCAGTCGATTTCATGGATTCACCGGTTGAAACCGAGGATATGAACGAGCAGGAAGTCTCACCAGAAATGGATGCGGTACTTTCCATTGATACCACGAAAGGCAACCGCATTATTAATCATAAAGGCTTCGCATTATCTCCAACGGTAAAAGAAGGTTATATCTTACGCGTAGCCGAAGACTTACTACGAATCATGGAAATGACAACGGGCCGCTTGCCGGTGACGTTCCCGATTACCACACAAGACATCACACCTTATGGTAATGATGTGTTCCACATTAACAGCATTCTCCAGCCTTCTATTGCCACGTCGGCTCCCGTTGTCGGCGTTGCCATCACGACAGAAGGTATTGTCCCCGGTTGTGGTACCGGTGCCAGTCATGAAGTCGATATTGCCGACGCCGTACGCTTTGTCGTTGAAGTGGCAAAAGAGTTTACCCGCAAAACTTGTCATTTCTACAATGCTGAAGAATATCAGCGACTGCTGTCACTGTACGGTTCATTGGCTCATTTGCAAAAACGCCAATAACAGGAGGTGTTATGTCTATGACTAAGCTGGGGACACTCACTATCGGTCAGGCACCTCGTGCCGATATTACGCCAATATTAGAAACCCATTTGCCGGAAACGGTGGAGTGTATTCATGCTGGTGTGCTGGATGGGCTTTCCACCGAAGAGATTGCTCAGCGTTTTGCACCACAGGGCGATGAAGCCATTCTTACCTCCCGACTACTGAATGGCAACGCCGTCATTCTTGGTAAAGGTGCGGTGCGTGATGCGGTACAGCAAAAGCTGAATCAATTGGAACAACAGGGTTGCAGCATTATTTTGTTGTTATGTACTGGCGAATTTCATGGACTCCATTGCCAGCAAGCCTGGCTCATTGAACCCGATATGATCGTTCCTCCCGTGGCTGCCACGCTGTTGGGCAAACGCCGTCCCGGTATTCTGGTGCCATTGGAAGAGCAAATGCGTAGCGAAGGTCAGAAATGGCAGGCAATGCAACACGCTCCAGTTTATGCCGCCGTGTCGCCTTACAACGGCAGTGAGGCAGAACTGATTGCCGCAGCACAAGCACTACAGGCTAAACAAGCCGACGCGATCATCATGGATTGCATGGGTTACACCGAACGCCACCGTAATATTGTACGTCAGGCGACGGGTCTGCCCGTGTTACTTTCCAATGCGCTGATCGCCCGGTTGATTGCCGGCCTACTCTGACAGCATAAAATAGGACTTCATGATGCAATTATTACTGTTAAGCAACGGAACCCTGCCCGGAAAAGGCTATCTGGAACATGCGCTACCCCCCATTAGCCAACTGATTCAACATCGTCGCCGTGCAGTATTTATCCCATTCGCTGGCGTCACGATAAGCTGGGACGATTACGCTGCTAAAGTACAGACGGCGCTGGCAAGCACCGGAATCATACTAACGTCTGCCCATTCCGTGGACGATGCCGTGCAAGCCGTAAGTGAGGCAGAGATTATTATCGTTGGCGGTGGAAATACGTTTAATCTGCTGAAATGCTGCCGGGAGCGCAACCTGCTGGCTGCCATCCGCCAGCGCGTCGTAGACGGAGCGGCCTATATCGGCTGGAGCGCTGGTGCTAACCTCGCCTGCCCGACCATCTGCACCACAAATGACATGCCGATTGTCGATCCGCATGGATTTGATGCATTAAACCTGATCGATTACCAAATTAATCCACACTACACCAACAAGCTTCCACAAGGACATCAAGGGGAAACTCGCGAGCAACGCATCGCTGAACTGTTGCGAGCGCAGCCCGACACCGTCGTTGTTGGCTTGCCGGAAGGTGACTGGATTCATGTTGACGGAGCAGAACAACATCTGGCTGGCCCTTACGATGCTACGCTATTCCGTGCGCACCAGACGCCGCAAACGATAGCGGTTAATCATCCTTTATCTCTGTAACCAGTGAGGTGGATCATTTGGGTCCACCTGCCCGATGTTGAGAAGGAATCCATTATGACGCTAGGCATTATCCGTGTCCTCACCACGCAGGACACCTCGCTACTAGAAGAACATGGCCGTTTATTAGCCGAAGAATATGGTTTGCAAACCGTGAGTCGCTGCATTCCCGATCAGCCAAATGGTATCTTCGATGCAAGTAGCGAGGCTTTAGCCGTTCCAAAAATTATTACGCTGGGCCAAACCTACGAAAGCGAAGGCTGCCAGGCTATTTTCTTAAGCTGTGCTGCCGATCCTGGACTCAATGCGCTGCGTCAGGCCGTTTCAATTCCCGTCATTAGTGCAGGTAGTGCTTGCGCTCGGCTGGCGGCTAATCTGAAATTACCTGTTGCCGTCATTGGTATCGGAAGCCAGGCTCCAGAACCGTTCCGACGGTTACTCGGGGAAAACGTCCGCTATGCCCGGCCCAAAGGTGTCACACAGACAACGCATCTGCTTACAGCAGAAGGCCGTGCCAACGCGCTCGCTTGTGCACAAGAATTATATGATCAGGGTGCGAAAGTCATCGCATTCTCTTGTACAGGGCTATCAACCATCGGTTTAGCAGCACAAATCCGCCAAACTATTGGTTGCGTCGCCATCGACGCTGTCAGCGCTGCCGGGATGTTCGCGGTCGAATGGCTGGGGAAACAAACCGACCAATAAATTTAATGCTGCCATAAAAGAGAGCCGGTACGCTATTTTGTATTCCCCGATTAGACCCACAATCCGCCCTGAGGGGCGGATCTTAGACTCAACCATTTTTTATTCTGGTCATACCATAATCGGACTATGTGTCGTCAGCGTTAACGTGGATGGTGTGATTGTTTGATCTCGTTCAACCTTGAAAGCATCCATCGCCAGGATAAGCTGTCTCGACTGTTCAGCAAGCGAATGCGTTGCCATCGTTGCCTGTTCTACCAACGACGCATTATGCTGAGCGACATCCTCCATCTGATTAACCGCAATATTGATCTGATCAATCCCATTGCTCTGCTCCTGTGACGCCTGTGAGATCTCTTTCATCAAAATATTGACGTTAATAATTTGATCTGAAATGGTCGACATCGTTTCTCTTGCTCTGGTCGTTAACTCAGACCCTTCGTTAACACGTTCGTTAGAGTCAGCAATCAACACGTGAATCTCTTTTGATGCCTGCGCACTCCGTTGCGCCAATGTCCTGACTTCATTCGCCACTACTGCAAACCCCCGACCTTGCTCCCCTGCTCGCGCAGCCTCAACTGCCGCATTCAACGCCAATATATTGGTCTGGAAGGCAATACCGTCAATAACGCTAAGAATGTTACTGATACTGGCCGCGCTGGTAGCTATCTCCTGCATTTTCTCCATAACCTCTTGTACCACATGGCTTCCCTGCTGCGCCGTATTGGCAACATCCTCTGCCAGATTATGCCCTTGCCGTGCATTCTCCGCATTGTTTCTGACCGTAGATGTCAATTGCTCCATGCTTGCTGCCGTTTGCTGTAACGATGCGGCGGATTCCTCCGTCCGGCTCGATAAGTCCTCATGCCCCTGCGCCAACTCTCGACTGCCTACATCAATTTGTTCACTTGCCTCCCGCACGCGAATGACGGATGTCGCCAGTGATTGCTGCATAGTGTGGAGCGCGGTATTCAAACGACCCAATTCATTTCGTCCGGCTGGTGGAAGATTTTGAGTCAAATCGCCTGATGCAACAAACTCCAAATGCTGAATCGCCATATTGAGAGGTTTAAGTAATGTATGACGCAATATAACCCAGGAGAAAACAATCAGCACGATAACCAGCAAGCAGCATGCGCTTATTAATATCAACATCCGTGAACGTTCAAGAGACGCATTACCTAACTGTTCAACACCAGCCTGTTGTGCATAATCAAAATATGCTCTATTCGCCTTGTCAAATATTGTCCCTAACTCTTTAAGTTGCGTGACTTGATATTGATAATAACGTTCGATGTCTCTATTTTTCAATGCATCCAACATCGGTGTAATACCATACTCATAATAGTTTTGATAGGCTTGAGCAATAACATCCGCTAATTGCTCTCCCTTTCCTGTCCCTCTCGTCGCGGCAAAAAAACGTTGTAAGTCTTCTTTCGCAGTATTCGCATACTGTGAAGACCGCCCTGCCGCCGCCTCGGCATCATCCCATTGTTTTGTTTCCAACGCCCGTATGGCAAATGAAGCAGCAACACGTACTCGCTGCATATTGGTATTACTGCTCGCCAGATTACCTAATTCAATACCCTGAATTCGGTTAATAGCATTCATTGACTCATAACTTTTATTAATGGCAATAATTCCCATACCGCTGACAAGTAACAGTAATATCGTCATAAAACCTAGTAAAAGTAGTATCCCTGTGTGAATTGATAATGTTCTCAACATAATAGCCTCTTCGAATAAAAAAATTATTTGTATGATAGCTATCGGTTTTATTATTTTTTTGTTTATTAAGTCATTGTGTTTTTGGTTGAAATATCGCAATTCTGATAGAGAAAGCAAGATAATATGGTTATCATAATGTAAAAAAACGGCACCTATCTAGGTGCCGTTTTAAAGTTCTTATTTAACAATCCATTGCAATTAATACCACGAGAAATTGCATCTATTACGGTAATAATTTACCCGTAAATATTTGCACGATCGCGCAGTTCCTTGCCAGGTTTAAAGTGAGGGACATATTTACCTTCCAACTCAACTTTTTCACCCGTCTTCGGATTGCGACCAACACGCGGGGCACGGTAGTGAAGTGAAAAGCTGCCGAACCCACGGATCTCAATACGATCGCCTTCGGCCAGCGTAGTGGCCATCTGTTCGAGCATCTCTTTCACTGCATCCTCAACCGCTTTGGCCGGGATATGAGATTGCTGTCCAGCAAGTCTTTCAATAAGCTCAGACTTGGTCATCGCTCCTCCAAGTACATGGTTATGAATCACCATGATAACTTACTACCGTTCCAAAAATGAGCAACCGAAGTTGCTCATTTCACCGTTATTACTCGCCTTTTGCTGCTTTGAACGCTTCAGCCATAGCATTGGAGAAGTTACCTTCTTCCGGCTTGTTGTTCACTGTTGCGATAGCATCTTTTTCATCAGCTTCATCTTTAGCACGAACAGACAGGCTGACAACGCGGTTCTTACGATCAACACCGGTGTATTTTGCTTCAACGCTGTCGCCAACGTTCAGTACCAGCGTTGCGTCTTCAACGCGATCGCGAGAGGCTTCAGAAGCACGCAGATAGCCTTCTACGCCGTCCGCTAATTCAACTGTAGCACCTTTGGCGTCAACTGCTGTAACTTTACCAGTAACAATAGCACCTTTCTTGTTAACAGACAGGTAGTTATTGAACGGGTCTTCAGCCAGTTGTTTCACACCCAGGGAGATACGTTCGCGCTCTGCATCAACCTGCAGAACAACAGCGGCGATTTCATCACCCTTCTTGTATTCGCGAACGGCTTCTTCGCCAGCCACGTTCCAAGAGATGTCGGACAGGTGTACCAGACCATCGATGCCGCCGTCCAGGCCGATGAAGATACCGAAGTCAGTGATAGACTTGATTTTACCTTCAACGCGATCGCCCTTGTTATGGGTTTCTGCGAACTGCTGCCATGGGTTGGATTTACATTGTTTCAGACCCAGAGAAATACGACGACGTTCTTCGTCGATATCCAGAACCATCACTTCCACTACATCGCCAACGTTAACAACTTTGGACGGATGGATGTTTTTGTTGGTCCAATCCATTTCTGAAACGTGAACCAGACCTTCAACGCCTTCTTCGATTTCAACGAAGCAGCCATAATCAGTCAGGTTAGTGACGCGGCCAGTCAGACGCGTACTTTCTGGGTAACGCTTAGCGATAGCAACCCATGGATCTTCGCCCAGTTGTTTCAGGCCCAGAGAAACACGAGTACGTTCGCGGTCGAATTTCAGCACTTTAACTGTGATTTCGTCGCCCACATTAACGATTTCGCTTGGGTGTTTAACACGTTTCCAAGCCATATCAGTGATATGCAGCAGGCCATCAACGCCGCCCAGATCAACGAATGCACCGTAGTCAGTAAGGTTCTTAACGATACCTTTAACTTCCATGCCTTCCTGCAGGTTTTCCAGCAGTTGATCGCGCTCAGCGCTATTTTCAGATTCGATAACTGCACGGCGAGAAACCACAACGTTGTTGCGTTTCTGATCCAGCTTGATAACTTTGAACTCAAGCTCTTTGCCTTCCAGATGCAGTGTGTCGCGAACCGGACGAACGTCTACCAGAGAACCTGGCAGGAACGCACGAATACCGTTCAGCTCAACGGTGAAACCGCCTTTAACTTTACCGTTGATAATACCGGTAACCGTTTCAGCGCCTTCATAAGCTTTTTCCAGCGTGATCCAAGCTTCGTGACGTTTCGCTTTTTCACGAGACAGCAATGTTTCACCAAAGCCATCTTCAACCGCGTCCAGAGCAACGTCGACTTCATCACCGACCTGAATTTCCAGTTCGCCCTGTGCGTTTTTGAATTGCTCTACCGGAATGGCAGATTCAGATTTCAGACCGGCATCAACCAGTACGACATCTTTATCAATAGCAACCACAACACCGCGTACGATAGAACCGGGACGGGTTTCGATTTCTTTCAGGGATTCTTCAAAGAGTTGAGCAAAAGATTCAGTCATGTTGATAATCTTAGGAGTTTTCAATTTAACGTCCATCCGGCATCCTGCTCGATGGGGTTGTTTAACATGCCCCGCTGTGCATCCTTACAGCGAGGTAAAAATTCATTTTTGCGATGCTTATGCAGCCAAAACGTCACGGGCATAAGTCAAGGCTCTGGCGATCACATCATCGATCGTCATACTTGTCGAATCCAGCACCAGCGCATCAGCGGCAGGGACTAACGGAGCGACGATCCGGTTCCGGTCACGGTCATCCCGTTCCCTTATCTCGGACAAAAGGCGTTCAAAGTTAACACTAAAGCCTTTCTCCTGCAACTGTAGCATGCGTCGTTGTGCGCGTTCTTCTGCACTTGCGTCCAGGAATATCTTCACCGGTGCATCAGGAAAAACAACGGTGCCCATATCTCGTCCGTCAGCAATCAACCCCGGCGCTTCACGAAAGGCTCGCTGGCGACGCAATAGCGCTTCCCGAACGCGGGGGAACGCCGCAGCCTGAGAGGCTGTATTACCAACCGTTTCAGTGCGGATTTCATTGCTGACATCCTCACCTTCCAAAATCACTTTCAACTGCCCTTCTTCAGAAATGAATCGAACATCCAGATGAGAAGCCAACGGAACCAACGCCTCTTCTGAACGAATATCCACCTGATGATGTAAAGCAGCCAAAGCCAGAACGCGATAAATCGCCCCTGAGTCCAGCAGGTTCCACTGTAAAGCTTCCGCCAGGGCCTTGCACAATGTGCCTTTCCCTGCGCCACTCGGTCCGTCAACCGTAATTACCGGTGCAGTCACCGCCATCTTTCTCTCCTTTACACTGGGAAATCCCGTTGATGTCGTTTCAGACACTACGGTGCTTCATTATACGCATCAATGGAAAGAAAGGTTATATTGGCAGGAAAAATAAGACGACACCTCACTGCGGGCACTAAGGAAATGAAGGGAACAGGCCCAGTGACGAGCCTGTATGAAATGTGCTACGCCAGTTCGCTTAAACGGGCCAGTTGCTCAAAATAGTCAGGAAATGTCTTTGCCGTACATTTAGGATCGAGGATAGTAACGGGCGTATCAGACAAGGCAACCAGAGAAAAACACATCGCCATACGATGGTCGTTATAGGTCCCGATTTCAGCAAAATTCAACGTCGCAGGCGGTGTGATCCGAATATAATCTTCACCCTCTTCAACATCCGCGCCCACTTTACGTAACTCAATCGCCATCGCCGCCAACCGATCGGTTTCTTTTACCCGCCAGTTATAAATATTGCGCAATGTCGTCGTTCCACCTTGAGCAAATAACGCGGTTGTTGCAATAGTCATCGCAGCATCAGGAATATGGTTCATGTCCATATCAATGGCATGAAGTTCGCCGCGCTGGCATTCGATATAATCTTCTCCCCAGCGAATTTGCGCGCCCATTTTTTCCAGCACATCGGCAAAACGGATGTCGCCCTGAACGCTATGACGGCCTATACCGGTGACACGTACCGTTCCCCCCCGTATTGCGGCCGCGGCAAGAAAATACGACGCTGAAGACGCATCCCCTTCAACCAGATAGTCACCTGGCGCGCAATACTGTTGGCGGCCAGCCACAGAGAATGTCCGGTAGCGATCGTTACGAACATCAACGCCAAACGTTTTCATCATATGCAAGGTGATATCAATATACGGTTTAGAAACCAGATCGCCTTGGATACTAATTTGCGTATCCTGCGCCGCCAAAGGCGCGGTTATCAACAGAGCCGTTAGAAATTGGCTGGAAACACTGCCGTCAACCGTGATCTTGCCGCCCAGAAAACCGCCACGTAAACGCAGCGGGGGATAATTTTCTTGCTCCAGATAATCAATGGTTGCTCCTCCCTGACGCAACGAATCAACCAAATGGCCGATTGGGCGCTCTTTCATTCTCGGCTCCCCCGTCAGCACTATATCTCCGTCAGTCAGACACAGAGCAGCAGCCAATGGGCGCATCGCCGTTCCCGCATTGCCTAAAAACAACTCCAACGGCTGGACTGCCCTGAACGCCCCACCCAATCCGGTCACTTCACACACTGTCCGGTCTGATGACAGATGATATTCCACTCCCAGTGCCGCTAACGCATTAAGCATATGACGAACATCGTCACTGTCCAGCAAGTTGATCAACCGGGTCTTGCCTTGCGACAACGCTGCCAGTAATAACGCGCGGTTAGAAACGCTTTTTGATCCAGGTAAGTTAAGCGTGCCATTAATCAGCTTAATGGGTTTGAGGGTCAGGGATTCCTGCATGCGAGGCCTATTCTTTTCTTTAAATGTGGAAATAAAACCCCGGGGAACCGGGGTTTATAAAAAATAACGAACCAGAATAACGTTGATCAGCCGTGGCGGCGTTCGAAATCAGCCATGAAATCTGTCAACGCCTTAACGCCTTCAATGGGCATCGCGTTATAGATAGATGCACGCATACCACCAACCACACGGTGTCCTTTCAACGCATGAAGGCCAGCAGTCTGAGCCTCTGCAAGGAACGTTTTATCTAAAGCAGAATCAGCCAGCAAGAAAGGGACGTTCATGCGAGAACGGTTTGCCGCAACAACGTCATTGCGATAAAAATCGCTGTTATCAATCGTGCTATAAAGCAAATCAGCCTTATCCTGATTGCGTTTTTCCATTTCGACCAGGCCGCCCTGTTCTTTTAACCATTTGAAAACCATGCCGGATAAATACCAGGCAAAGGTTGGCGGGGTGTTAAACATGGAGTCATTATCAGACAATATTTGATAATCGAGGATAGACGGTAACTCACGACGAGCTTTGCCCAGCAAGTCATCACGAACGATAACTAACGTTAATCCTGCCGGCCCGATGTTCTTTTGTGCTCCCGCATAAATGACGCCATAGCGACTAACGTCAATCGGGCGAGAAAGAATGCTAGATGAGTAATCTGCTACGACAACCTTATCGCCGAAATCAGGCTCTTCTTCAATGGCAATACCATCAATGGTTTCATTCGGGCAGTAATGCACAAACGCAGCGTCATTCGACAACGACCATTCACTCATGGGTTTTACGCCGCGCAGATCGCCTACGCGCGTTTTTACATCGACCACATTTGGCGTGCAGTATTTTTCTGCTTCTTTGATTGCACACTGTGCCCAGTAGCCACCATCAATATAGTCAGCCTGAGAATTATCCCCCAGCAGATTAAGCGGAACCGCGGCAAACTGAGCCCGAGCCCCACCGTGGCAAAACAAGACCTTATAGTTTGAGGGGATCTTCAGCAAGTCACGCAAATCTTGCTCGGACTCAGCGGCAACCTGCATAAATTCTTTACTGCGGTGGCTGATTTCCATTACCGATGTGCCCAGACCATGCCAGTTACATAGTTCTTGTTCAGCCCGGCGTAACACTTCAACCGGCAGCATTGCTGGACCGGCGCTAAAATTAAAAACCTGAGTCATTTCCCCTCACCACATCTGAAAAAATAGAGACTGTTTTATCACAAATGCCATAAACGCGTTGGGTATGACCTCAATACGTTCACCACACTGCTTACCCTACTATCGGTTTTATCATTCGTCACTCATGCCTGCAACGCTTATCGCTCTCTTACGTAAATCAAAATACGTTGGCAAACAAAAGCATCATATAACCGTCCCCGACGCGACTGTTATCAAAGTGTTTGGAATAAATAGAGTCTGAGTTAAAAAAAACGTATTATGCCGCTCCAGCTACTACTTTCTAAGTGAAAAACATGACCCAAACATTTATCCCAGGCAAAGACGCCGCCCTGGAAGACTCCATCGCCCGTTTTCAGCAGAAACTCCAAGACCTGGGGTTCAACATCGAAGAAGCCTCATGGCTAAACCCGGTGCCAAATGTCTGGTCCGTACATATCCGCGATCGTGAATGCCCTCTGTGTTTTACCAATGGTAAAGGGGCCAGTAAGAAGGCCGCACTGGCCTCCGCGTTAGGGGAATATTTCGAGCGATTGTCAACCAACTATTTCTTTGCCGATTTCTATCTTGGAAAAGAGATTGCTAATAGCGAATTCGTTCATTATCCAAATGAAAAATGGTTCCCGATTCCAGACGATGACTCACTGCCGGAAGGCATTCTTGATACATATCTACGCGAATTTTACGACCCAGAGCAAACGTTGAGCGGCAGCCATCTGATTGACCTGCAATCCGGCAATAAAGAACGCGGGATTTGCGCCCTACCGTTTACTCGTCAGTCCGATAGGCAACCGGTTTATATACCGATGAACATTATTGGCAATCTCTATGTATCCAACGGCATGTCTGCCGGAAATACGGCCAGCGAAGCCCGTGTTCAGGGATTATCAGAGGTTTTTGAACGCAGCGTTAAGAACCGCATTATTGCTGAATCCATCAGTTTGCCAGCCATTCCCCAACACGTATTAAACCGTTACCCCGGCGTCGTTGAAGCCGTCGCGACATTAGAAAAAGAAGGCTTTCCGATTTTCGCTTACGATGCTTCACTAGGCGGCAAATATCCGGTGATCTGTGTTGTTTTGTTCAATCCAGCTAACGGCACCTGCTTTGCCTCTTTTGGCGCACATCCAGACTTTGGTGTCGCTCTCGAACGCACGGTAACCGAATTGCTGCAAGGCCGCGGCTTGAAAGATTTAGATGTTTTCACGCCACCAACCTTTGACGACGAAGAAGTCGCCGAACATACCAACCTGGAAACGCATTTTATCGACTCAAGCGGCCTTATTTCCTGGGATATGTTCAAAAAACAAGCCGATTATCCTTTTGTTGACTGGTGCTTCAGCGGCACGACAGAAGAAGAATTTGCAACATTAATGTCAATATTTCAACGAGAGGGCAAAGAAGTCTACATCGCTGATTATGAACATCTTTCGGTCTATGCTTGCCGCATCTTGGTTCCCGGTATGTCAGATATTTATCCTGCGGAAGATCTGCTGCTAGCGAATAACAACATGGGCGCCCATTTGCGTGAAACGCTACTCGCCTTGCCAAACAGCCAATGGGAAAAAGAAGAATATCTGGCATTGATCCAACAGTTGGATGATGAAGGTTTTGACGATTTCACCCGTGTTCGCGAATTGCTCGGCATTGCAAGCGGTAAGGATAACGGCTGGTTCACGCTACGTATTGGTGAGTTGAAAGCTATGCTCGCACTGGCTGGAGGCGACCTGGAGCAGGCATTGAGCTGGACCGAATGGACGCAGGACTTCAACGATTCCGTTTTTAGCGCACAACGAAGCAACTACTATCGCTGTCTGCAAACACTCTTGCTACTGGCAATGGAACCCGATCGAGCTCCAGCCGAATACTACGATGCTTTTGTCAAAATGTATGGCAGTGAAACGGTCGATGCCGCCAGCGCAGCGATTAATGGCGAACAGTGCTTTTATGCGTTATTTAACATAGATGAACGTTTCACTACGCTACCTGCACATCAGTCACTGTTAGCTGCTTACGAGAAATTGCAGCAAGCTAAACGTCGATACTGGCAAAATAAATAATATCTGCACGATCCATTGGCAATCTACGAATGAGAGTGGCACGAAAATAGGCGACTCTCATTCATCATGTTGGCCTATTTTAGAACCGATGATATACCCTTACTTTATGTGCAGTTTTATTTTCAACGTATTATTTGTCAGAAATAGGATACACGAAAGGTTTATTGTTATTTAATTGTGACGATTTAATTAAATTACATCAAATGGCGGCACCTAAATTATACAAAACATTATTTTTATTAACGCGCAATAGGTAGGTTATCATCACTACATTCAAATCTTTTTATAATATTTAAAATATTTTTTCCATAATTAAATCAAATAGATAATACGAAATGACATCACTAACAATACCTTCGCACCCTAGATAGTTTTGCGCTATATGATCCACGTCAAATTTTACCGTATACTGCTTTGTTAGTATTCCAACGCTGATAATTTTTAAGAGAGAGTTAGTGTGAAAGCTGACAACCCCTTTACACTTTTACTACCGGCTGCAATGGCAAAAGTTGCCGAGGATGCTGGTGTCTATAAAGCAACGAAACAACCGTGGACGACCTTTTATTTGGCGATTACTGCGGGCGTCTTTATTTCGATTGCCTTCGTTTTCTACATTACATCCACTACTGGTACATCAACCATCCCTTTTGGCGTAGCCAAACTAATCGGTGGCATTTGCTTCTCTTTAGGGTTGATGCTCGTCGTTGTCTGTGGTGCGGATTTGTTCACATCGACAGTACTGACTGTCATCGCCAAGGCGAGTGGACGAATCACGTGGAAACAACTAGCCTGTAATTGGGTCAATGTTTATGTTGGGAACCTGATTGGCGCGTTATTCTTTGTTGCCCTTATTTGGTTTTCTGGCGAACATATGGTCGCGAACGGCGCATGGGGGCTCAATGTTCTGCAAACGGCTGAGCACAAACTTGAACACACATTTATCGAAGCCCTGTGCCTCGGCATTTTGGCAAATCTGATGGTTTGTCTGGCTGTGTGGATGAGTTATTCTGGGCACTCACTGACGGACAAAATGTTTGCGATGATATTACCCGTCGCCATGTTTGTCGCCAGCGGCTTCGAGCACAGCATCGCGAATATGTTCATGATTCCAATGGGAATCGTCATCAAAAACTTCGCATCGCCAGAGTTCTGGCAGGCCATTAATATGGTTCCATCTCAGTTTGAGCATTTAACCGTCAGCCACTTTATCACCGACAACCTGATTCCTGTGACGATTGGGAACATTATCGGTGGTGGTTTATTGGTAGGCTTAACATACTGGGTAATTTATTTGCGCGGTGGAGACAAGCACTAAGGTGCTCTCGGCCGCAACGTCGGGTTCTAAGAAATCCATATCAAAGGTAGGTGTAAAATGACCGAGCTGAATGAAAAATTAGCCAACGCATGGCAAGGTTTTAGCAAAGGTGAATGGCAGGATGGAGTTAACGTTCGTGACTTCATTCAGAAAAACTACACACCGTATGAAGGTGATGAGTCTTTCCTGGCTGGCGCCACCAAAGCAACATCTGCGCTGTGGGACAGCGTGATGGAAGGTATCAAACAGGAAAACCGCACTCATGCACCGGTTGACTTTGATACTCACGTTGCTGCAACGATTACGTCTCACGATGCAGGCTACATCAACAAAGGCCTGGAAAAGATTGTTGGTTTGCAAACTGATGCTCCGCTGAAACGTGCGTTAATCCCGTTCGGTGGTATCAAAATGGTTGAAGGTTCTTGTAAGGTCTATGGCCGTGAACTGGATCCTCAACTGAAAAAAATCTTTACTGAATACCGTAAAACCCATAACCAAGGCGTGTTTGATGTTTATACGCCAGATATCCTGCGTTGCCGTAAATCAGGTGTTCTGACAGGCTTGCCTGATGCCTATGGCCGTGGTCGTATCATCGGTGACTACCGTCGCGTTGCGCTGTACGGTATTGATTACCTGATGAAAGACAAATTCGCTCAGTTTACTTCTCTGCAATCTAAACTGGAAAACGGCGAAGATCTGGAAGCAACGATCCGTCTGCGTGAAGAAATCGCTGACCAACATCGTGCTCTGAACCAAATCAAGGAAATGGCTGCCAAATATGGTTGTGACATTTCTGGCCCGGCAACCACCGCACAAGAAGCCGTGCAGTGGACTTACTTCGGTTACCTGGCTGCGGTTAAATCGCAAAACGGTGCCGCAATGTCCTTTGGTCGTGTGTCCAGCTTCTTGGATATCTACTTCGAACGCGATCTGAAAGCAGGTAAAATCACTGAAGAAGACGCTCAGGAACTGATTGACCATCTGGTTATGAAGCTGCGTATGGTTCGTTTCCTGCGTACACCTGAATATGATGAACTGTTCTCCGGTGACCCAATCTGGGCAACTGAATCTCTGGCTGGTATGGGGCTTGATGGCCGTACGCTGGTAACCAGAAACAGCTTCCGTTTCCTGAACACCCTGTACACGATGGGGCCGTCTCCGGAACCAAATATGACCATCCTGTGGTCTGAAAAACTGCCTTTAGGTTTCAAAAAATTTGCAGCTAAAGTCTCTATCGATACTTCATCTCTGCAATATGAAAATGATGACCTGATGCGTCCTGACTTCAACAACGATGACTACGCGATTGCTTGTTGCGTAAGCCCAATGGTTGTTGGTAAACAAATGCAGTTCTTCGGTGCCCGTGCAAACCTGGCAAAAACCATGCTGTACGCAATCAACGGCGGCGTGGATGAAAAACTGAAAATGCAGGTTGGTCCAAAATCTGAACCAATCAAAGGCGACGTGCTGAATTTTGATGAAGTATTGGATCGTATGGATCACTTCATGGATTGGCTGGCTAAACAATACGTCACCGCGCTGAACATCATTCACTACATGCATGATAAGTACAGCTACGAAGCCTCTCTGATGGCGCTGCACGATCGTGACGTATTCCGTACGATGGCATGTGGTATCGCAGGCTTGTCTGTTGCTGCTGACTCCCTGTCTGCTATCAAATATGCCAAAGTTAAACCAATCCGTGATGAAAACGGCTTGGCCATTGACTTTGATATCGAAGGTGAATACCCGCAGTTCGGTAATAACGATGCTCGTGTTGATGAACTGGCTTGCGATCTGGTTGAACGTTTCATGAAGAAAATTCAGAAACTGAACACCTATCGTGGTGCGACACCAACTCAGTCTGTTCTGACCATCACCTCCAACGTCGTGTACGGTAAGAAAACAGGTAACACGCCAGACGGACGTCGTGCTGGTGCGCCATTCGGACCTGGTGCTAACCCAATGCATGGTCGTGACCAGAAAGGTGCCGTTGCCTCTCTGACTTCCGTTGCAAAACTGCCGTTTGCTTACGCGAAAGATGGTATTTCTTATACCTTCTCCATCGTGCCAAACGCACTGGGTAAAGATGATGATGTTCGTAAAGCCAACCTGGCAGGTTTGATGGATGGTTATTTCCACCATGAAGCCAGCATTGAAGGTGGTCAGCATCTGAACGTTAACGTGATGAACCGTGAAATGCTGCTTGATGCCATGGAAAACCCGGAAAAATATCCGCAGTTAACCATCCGTGTATCTGGCTACGCAGTACGTTTCAACTCACTGACGAAAGAACAGCAACAAGATGTCATCACTCGTACTTTCACACAGTCAATATAATTCCCTGACTGTCTGAAAAGGCGTAAAATAAAGGCTCCACATCAGTGGGGCCTTTTTCTCTCCCCCTCTGACATTTAGACTAACCTGTTTTGCCAGCCCGCTATATCGCCTTGGTCATATGGATGGCTTGCAAAACAGATTCGACGCAGCATCTGTCACACAGTGTTTTTTGTCAGTGATCATGACCAAAAGCATCTGCTCTCTCATGACTGCGCTTATAAAGACCGCAATGGTTCGGTCAAATTTGGAGAAAACCTCGCAATGTCAGTAATCGGTGACTTGAAATAGACCATAATCACATGAAATAAAAGGATTTATTTCTTTTAATGTCCACACATTGACCACATCGACAAGCCCGCACTTAATTGCGGGCTTTTCTTCACAGATGCTTTCTCATATCTTTTACACTCCGCTTTGCGGTGCGAGCCTCATAAAAAATCACAAAGGACGAACCAAACAGGAAACGTTTTATGAAAAAGTATATTCCCGCGCTTTTGATAATGGCTTCATTCAGCACCTTTGCTCAATCGCCCAACCAATCCACCTTGCAGAAGTCTCTAACCCCTTGGAAGCCCCTCGCAATCAGTGAAAGTGCAGGAGCTATAGCAATAACGATGAATGAAGATCGCATAACCCCTGAAATTTACGGCGCTGTTATAAAAATGGGGGTATGCACGCCACTTTGGTTTGGTGACAAAAAATCAGCATATCTAAAAAACACAAAAGAGATCAGCATTTTGAACCGCAATAATCATTCAGGATTTGTTTTTGAGAATCCAAAATCGTCTTGCGAGGAGGCAGGTAAAGCAAAAGACGGCGGTGGGGATATTGTAATTTCGTCAAATACGCACAGTTATTAAAGCCACTAAATAATAGTGCCCCGCGCTTTGCGGGGCCAGTGGTTTAAATTGCTAGATTAAGTTGGTCTCTCCCATAGTGCGATGATGGCAAAGCATCGCGCGGAACAAAATCAGCAGGTACATCTTCACAGCGCGTTCTTTTCGTTACCAGGCGTTCTACGCTATTCAGCGTCGTAAACGTGATGCTGCATTCCAGATTCTGACATTGATGATACTGGCGTATTGTCATTTCACTGAGACGGCGACTGGTACGCGTGCGTGCGGTGGCGCCGCAATGAGGGCAAACAAACATAGATAGATAACTCCCCGGCGGGGTTTGAGTTGCCTTTATTTTAGTCACTTTCTGCTATCCAGTCAGCAATCTTCGCTTCTAACTCAAGTCGTGATGTAAATCCGCTACCGTCAATCACATGTTCTACACGCGATATTATCCATTCTTGATTGTCGATATCACTTTTAAACCCACTGACGGAAACATGCACTTCTGGGTAAAGGTCTGCGCGGCCACGCGCAAGGGTAATAGAGAATTGCGCCGCACCGCGTTGAAGTTGCTGCCATTTTGCCGCCGCCGCCCGTTTTGCTGCCGTTTCGTTTTGGTAGGTTTTCCGCAGAACGTAAACATTCCCGTCCTCACCCTCCATGTAGTCCCCTTCCCTGCTGCTGCTCTTTTCTTTTTTCGGTTTTGCTTTGCGGCGTTTCACACTGACTTTTTTCTTTTTTCCAAAGTTGAGATCGAGCCAGTAGGCACGAACGCCAGTGTAAGCGTCACGATCTGCAATTCTGAAACTGTGCCTGTCACCGCTTGAACGGGTTATTTCAGCGGCAGGTAACGGCTTGCCGGAGGCGCTGACGCCACCACCAGGCAGAATAAACAGCAGGCACCCATTCTTTACCGTGGCGATGGCGCCCAACATTTCCGCCATTCGCGTCAAGAATGACATATCACTTTCTTGGGTCTGGTCTGCGTGGTCGATCTCCAGATCCATCAGTTGAGCACTAATAACTGGCTTTAGCTTATAGCGGTGCGCGATGGCAGATACTACGCGCTCGACAGTTAAGTCATGCCACGAAAGCTCACGTTTAACGTTAAATTCATCACGAAAATCAGCGCTTCTTGCTGTTACCTCTAACGTATCTGGCGGGCCGCTATGCGCGACTTCATCAACGACAAAGACCCCTTTATAAATTAATGCCTCTCCTTTCCACCCTATCGATACAGAAAGCTCAGCGCCGCGCGGGGGCAATTGCAGTAACCCATCAGCGTCATCAACCGATAATGTTACCTGATCGGCATCAAAGCCCCGGTTATCCGTCATTGAAAGAGAAATCAGCCGTTCATCCAGTAATACCAGCGTTTTCCCGCCCATCATGATGTTAAACGCCGGAACTTTAACGGCTTCTGTCAGCGCGTCATCAATCTCTGATATTCCTGAACTCAGCGTTTGCTGAATGTCCGATAAGTTGCTTAATGCCATTTCACACCCCCGGCGCTGATAGTTTCATGCGCGCGCGAAACAACAAACTGCCGTTTGTTGTCAGCGTTCCACAACAACCGCTAATGCGTGTCCTACCGTTTGTTTTCAGAGAACATCACGATGAACTCACAAACGAGGCGGCAAGACATGACCGACAACTTTTTCCACGGCGTCCGCGTCCGGGAAAGCACCGATCTGGTAACGGCCATCAATGACATTGACTCAACAGTCATCGGCATTGTTGCGGTTGCTGATGATGCAGATCCTGAGATGTTCCCGCTGAATATCCCCGTACTACTCACGCGCGTTAATAATGCGCTGGGTAAAGCAGGAAAAACCGGCTCGCTTTACAAAAGCCTGAAAGCCATTTCTGACCAGTGCAGCACAAAGGTGATTGTGGTTCGTGTAGCGGCAGCAGTAGAGGGCGACGGTAATCAAACGCAATCACAGCTTGTGATCGGCGGTACTGCGGCAGATGGTAGCTATACCGGTATGTATGCGTTTTTGACCGCTGAACAGAAAACCGGCTACCGCCCACGCATTTTAGCCGTTCCCGACCACGATACGATCGAGGTTGCCACCCAGCTTGGTGTTATCGCACAGAAACTGCGGGCGTTCTTTTATGCGTACTGCCACAACTGCGAAACCATTGCTGAGGCGAAAGCCTACCGCGCGACGCTGAACTACCGCGAAGTCATGCCTATCTGGCCTAACTTCATTGCGTATAACCCGCTGACCGGTGAAAACGAGGAATTCCCAGCCGTAGCGTATGCCTGTGGTCTGCGGGCGTTAATTGATAATACGCAAGGCTGGCATAAGTCGCTGTCAAACGTAGCGGTCAATAACGTGCTGGGGATTTCCAAAGACGTGTTCTGGGCATTACAAGCTGAAGACAGCGACGCTAACGAACTGAACGCGCACGAAATCACGACGCTGATTAAGCGCGATGGGTTCCGTTTCTGGGGCAACCGCACGACCGATCCCGATAAAGAATACATCTTTGAGGTGTACACCCGCACGGCACAGATTCTGGCTGACAGCATCGCGGAAGCGCAATTTACAACCGTCGATAAGCCGATGACGCCAGGCAACGTAAAAGACGTGGTGAGCGGCATTAACGCAAAACTACAGGCGTTAGTCACTGCGGGGAAATTGATCGGCGCGGCGTGCTGGTTCGATATCGTAGACAACCCGACCACGGGGCTACGTCAGGGCAAGTGCATTGTGCGCTACAACTATACACCCGTGCCGCCACTGGAAGATCTCAGTCTGTATCAGACGTTTACCGACCAGTATTTCGAAACCGCTTTTTCTTCATTGGGGGGCGCGTAAATGGCCGTACCTAAAAAGCTCCGCTTGTTTACGTGCTACGTGGACGGCGATAACCACATCGGGAAGATTCCGAGCGTAACGTTACCCAAAGCCACCCGTAAAACGGAAGATTTTCAGGGCGGCGGAATGATTGGCGCTGTGGCCGTCGATCTCGGTTTGGATTCTGGCGCCCTGGATGCGTCAATGCAGGTTGGCGGTTTTGAAGAACAATTGATCCTGAAGTACGGCGGCGATATTGACGAGTTGAAATTGCGCTTTGTCGGTGAATATTACACCGGCGGCACCAGCTCCATCGTTGAAGTTGAGATGCGCGGCCGTATCACTGAAATCGACGGCGGCGAATCCAAGCAAGGTGATGACACAAACCACACCTACGCCATCAAGAATACCTATTACAAGCTGTCTATTGATGATCAGCCGTTGCTGGAATTTGATTTGCTCAATTTCATCTACAAGCGCAACGGTGAAAATCTTTACCCTGATCGCGTTCGTTCCGCGCTGGGGCTGGGCGGCTAACCCATAACACCGGCGCCAACTCCCGGCGGGGTATGGCTCCGGCAAACACAGTCATTACTGACTATCCGAATCATGCATTTACACGGCGGCTCACGCCGCATGGAGCAATAAGTATGAGTATCAGCAAAATTACGCTGTCAGCACCGATCAAGCGTAAGGGCAGCGAAATCACGCACATTGAGATCACCCAGGCAATTAAGCAGGCCGGATCGTTGCGCGGCCTGCGCCTCGGCGATGTAATCAATCTGGACTTTGACGCGGTATCGACACTATTAACGCGCGTCACATCGCCAGCACTGACCCTGCCAGAAATCGCCAGCCTTTCAACAAGTGATTTCGTTCGACTCAACGAGGCGCTGGTTCCTTTTTTGGCACCGCAGGCGCCTACAGAACAGAGCGAGGCGGAAACGGAGAACAACTAACCGTTTTGCTGTTTGACCGCGTGGAGGATCTGATCGCAGATATCGCCACAATCTTTCATTGGCCGCTCTCAGAAATGTACGGCATGGAGCTTAACGAGCTGATAGCCTGGCGTGAACGGGCGGCTATCAGAAGTGGAGCCAATCAGGATGACGAATCTTGATATCCGTGTTGCATTCAGTGCCATTGATAAATTTACACGCCCTGTCAATGCTGCCCGTAATAGTTCGGGCAGTCTTTCTGAATCCATCAAAAAAACCCAGTCAGCGATCAAAAGTCTTGAATCGCAAAGCTCATCTTTTCAGAAGCTACGAAACAGCACCAACGACACCGCGCAAAAGCTCAGCAATGCTCAGCGTGAGGCCGCGGGACTCAGCCAGCGACTAAAAGAAACCGGCACGTTATCAGATGCTCAGCGCGCGAAACTTGACGGCTTACGCACAAAGATCACGGCGCTTTCTACCGCATACAGCGTACAGACCGCAAAACTGCGCGACGTAGGGCAAGCCCTGCGCCAGCACGGCGTAACACTTACCAGTGGCAGCGGAACAATACAAAGCGCCATACGGCGAACAGAACAGTACAGCCAATCGCTAGAACGCGAACGGCGACAGCTAGCAGCCGTAACTCAAGCTCGCGCACGTTATGACCAGGCACATCAGACAGCAGGCAATCTGCGTAGCAGTGGCACTGGCGCCACAATCGGTGCAGCGGCAGCAGGTTACGCAGGCGGACGTTTTCTGGCGCCCTCCGTAGGGTTTGATGAGGAAATGTCACGTGTTCAGGCGCTGACGAGGCTAGATAAAGGCGATGCACAAATGGGCGCCTTACGTGCTCAGGCGAAAAAGCTCGGTGCCGAAACAGCATTTACCACGCGGGACGCTGCCAGCGGCCAGGCATTTCTTGCAATGGCTGGCTTTACCCCACAATCCATACAAGCAGCACTCCCCGGCGTTCTTAACATGGCGCTGGCCGGCGGAATGGAATTAGGCGAATCCGCCGATATTAGCTCAAATATTCTTTCGCAGTTCCGCCTTGATCCTAAAGAAATGGATCGTATTAGTGACGTCCTAACTGGCGCTTTCACTCGCACCAACACCGACTTACAAAATATCGGTGAGGCAATGAAATATGCGGGTACGGGACTTTCAAGTCTGGGCGTTAGTGTTGAACAGACAACAGCAATGATCGGCGTAATGGCGAATGTCGGATTACGTGGAAGTATTGCTGGTACGGGGTTACAAGCCACGTTCTCACGTCTTGCCGCCCCCACAGGCAAGGCAAAGGATGCGCTCAAAGAGTTGGGAGTAGAGGTAGCTGATGCAACAGGAAAAATGCGACCCGCTGAAGTTGTTCTTACCGACCTATATAAAAAGATAAGTAAGTATGGCGATACCGATAAGCTCTCTTTCTTTAAAGATATTGCCGGTGAAGAAGCCGCAAAGTCATTTCAGGCGCTGGTTATGTCCGCCGGAAGTGGCGAATTACAAAAACTGTTAGAGGATCTGAAAAACGCCAGCGGTGAAGCACAAAAAGCCGCAAAGGTAATGGCTGATAACCTCGGTGGCGATCTGAAAGAACTGGACAGCGCATGGGAGGGTTTTCGTATTCAGGTTGCAGAAACCACAGACGGCCCACTTCGCACACTCGCTCAAAGCCTAAGCAACGTCATTAACAGCATGATGGAATGGGTTAAAGAAAATCCCAAACTAACCCAAACGATCTTACTGGTCGGCGGCGGAGCACTGGCGCTCGTAGCAGCAATCGGCGCGACATCGTTAGCAATGGGAATCCTGATGGGGCCGCTGGCAAAGCTGCAACTCGGTTTCACGTTACTAACAGGCGGGAAGGGGATCGGCGGCGCAATCTCAATTTTCCAAAAACTAGGCGGTGCAGCGGGCGGATCGATGGCGCGCATGGGCGGCTGGTCGCAAGTAATAACGTCACTATCAGGTGGTTTTTCCCGATTGCCCGCCCTGCTCGCACCGTTACGCGGGATGCTGTTTTCTGCGTTCACCTCTCCGCTTTCTGCGCTCACGTCGCTGGGTAAAGGCATCGGTAGTTTGCTGCTGCGGTTAACTGGCCTGCCAGCGCTCTGGAGCATGATCAGCGGTGCGGTATCCATTCTGGGTGGTGCGCTATCGCTACTGCTTAGCCCTATAGGACTCATTGGCGCGGCGTTTATCGCGGCGGGCGTGCTCATCTGGAAGTATTGGGAGCCGATCAAAGCGTTCTTCAGCGGTATGTTTAGCGGGATCATGGAAAGCCTGGCCCCATTGCGAGCGGCTTTTTCACAAACTTTCGCACAGTTCAGTCCGATCTTTGATGCAATAGGAACGGCTGTCAGTAACGTGGTGAACTGGTTCAAGAACTTACTCACCCCAATGGAATCCAGTAAAGAAACGCTGAATAAGTGCGCCAGTGCAGGTGAAATCTTTGGCAATGTACTGGGTGGTGCGCTGAACCTTGTTCTGACTCCTGCAAAAATGCTGCTCGACACGCTAGCATGGATACTTGAAAAGCTCGGCGTACTACCTGATGAAGCCGAAAAGGCGCGCAAGAAAATAGAAGATGCCCAGCGATTAGCACTTCTCAATGATAAAGCGGCCTTTCTTCAGGGGTTTGTTGCCTCTGTTACTACAAAAAATGATAACGGGAATAATCCGTTTGTTGGCCCACTCCTCCCCCCTGGATATACACCGCCCCAGCCCCTAACAGGGGACAGCGGCACGCAGAGGCGACTACAGAAGATTTCTGACAATACCACCGGCCTGCTGGATGAAACCAAAAAACGCATTGGCCCTGGTGATATCGTTTTTAAAAACCTGCCACGGGCATTTGCATTGCAGGGGGCATTTCAGGAAACGCGTATTGCCGCGCAGAAAGTGCCGCGTGTCGTCTCGCAGCAAATACAAGACATTACCGCGCAACCAATCCGGCAAAGCGCAGCCGTTCCCGTTTCAGCAACTGGCGCAGGGCCATCTTTCAATCTGACATTTAACGATGTTGGCAAGCAGGATCCACGCGAACTTGCTCAGCTTGTTGAGCAAAAAATACGGCAAGTTCTTAACGAGAAAGAACGAAATCGGCGCGGCTCATTCCGCGATCATGATTAAGGGGAAAATATTATGATGATGGTATTCGGCATGTTTGTTTTTGCGCTCCAAACAACCCCGTATCAGCAGTTACAGCATTCTCAGCAATGGCGCCACGTCAAGAACGATCGCATTAACCGTTCAGCGTCGTGGCAATACATCGGGGCGGGTGAATCACAGATCACACTGAACGGTGTGCTCTATCCCGAAATCACCGGCGGCAACCTGTCACTATCGGCGCTCATGACAATGGGCTACATGGGTCGCCCCTGGCCACTCATTGAGGGAACGGGAAAAATCTACGGGATGTATGTTTTAACCGGCTTGCAGCGTACCAATTCTGAGTTTGACCGATACGGTAACGCGAAGAAGATAGAGTTTTCCCTCAGCTTGCAACGCGTAGACGAGGACTATCGCGAACGGCTGCAATCGTCATCGTTCGGTGATTTGGTGACAAACATTCGCAGCGGCGCCGAAACAGCATTAAACGCCGCAAGCGGAGCAATCGACGGGTTACTTTCATAAGTTAGCTGAAGCACAGTTGTAATTAACTGTGCTGGACACTCCAGGTAACACAGACAAAAATAACTGTACTCGATAAACTAAACGCCGAATCATGTTGTGCTTGCTGGAAAATATTTATAGATTGTCGATATGCCAACATCATAAATAATGGCTATTTGTTGTCTGGTTTGGCCGTTATCCAGTAACCGTGTAATCATTTCTCTATCCTCTAGTGTGAGCGCTTGTGGACGGCCACCAATACGGCCTCTCGCCCGAGCTGCCGCTAACCCTGCTCGAGTCCGCTCAACAATTAAAGCTCTCTCCATTTCTGCTAATGCCCCCATGATATGAAAGAAAAACATTCCCATTGGTGTGTCAGTATCGATGTGATCGGTTAGACTTTGGAACTTAACATCACGCTCCCGAAGTTCTTCCACCAGTACAACCAAATTCCGCATGCTCCGTCCCAATCTATCTAGCTTCCAAACGATCAGAGTATCGCCAGCGTGGAGAGCTTTTAATGCCCGATTCAACCCTGGTCGTTTTGATGATTTTCCGCTTATTTTGTCATCAAAAATTCGCTCACAACCTGAACAAACTAATGCATCTCGCTGTAAATCCGTGGATTGGTCATTTGTTGACACTCGCATGTAGCCGATTTTTGCCATATTTGATGTATTTCCACTTAATAGAAAAATGGCGATTCTTGCAAAATCGGGAACGATGAGCACTACGGAAAACCTCGGTTTTGGAGAAG